>JAHQVP010000353.1 GCA_019634275.1 Saprospiraceae bacterium | reverse complement strand
GGTACTTTGCAGACTGGTGTACCGGTCAGAACGCCGGGGATGGCTGGTGGCAAGATAACTCTAGCGTCATGGATACTTTTGTTCAGTCCATCACTGTTATGGACCCCGTTAATCCAGAATGCGTCATCACTATGAATAATGCCATATCCGGATCTGGGGCAGAACAAGATCCAGGGCTTCTAGAAGCTTCTGGTGGCTGCACTGTTGCGGGAAGGTTCGTTCTTGAGTTATCTGATGCTTGTGGGCTCCACAGTCTGTCTTGGCAAGTTTTTGATCTGAAATCAAGCGCAGTCGAGCTCAGCGGTGAAGCGACCCTTCAAGACACAACGGCGCTTTCTTACGCATTAGATATTTCGGACCTGTCACCAGGATCATACCTTCTCCAATCAAGAGTTATTGACCAGTGTCAGAATGAGAACTATTGTGACTATTACTTTGACGCAGTGGCAGGCAAAAAACCTGGCCCAGTGTGTTTCACTGATATGACGGTAGAATTGCAGGCGTGGGACTCCGATCAAGATGGTGAGATAGATACGGCCTCCAATGTCCTCCATGCAGATCAATTGGAATCCAGCAGCCTTCCTCCCTGTGGGGAAGAGTATGCGTCTCTCTCCTTTAAGATAGAGTGGATGGATACGGCTGATCCTGTATATGACCCAGGGCGAGTTTCCGACAGTTTAGATATCGGTTGCAATCGTGCAGGTGGGACCCACCGAGCAAGGTTATGGGTGGTAAGTCAGTCTGGTACGGCAGATTTTTGTGATGTCAACATTAGAGTTTTGGACAAAAACAATGCATGCTCCGATGGATCTTCGAATGCTTCAAGCGGACCCAATCAAACCGCTGCACTTGATATAGGGAGTGGAGTTGGATTCCGATTGTATCAAAACCGTCCGAACCCATTCAATGGAGAGACGACGATCGGCTTTAGATTGCCGGAGGCGATGCATGCGCAGATTACCGTCTACGACGTAAGTGGTCGAGTGATTCGCACCTACGAGGGCGACTATGCCAAGGGGTACAACCAGATTACAGTTGACCAAAGTCAGTTGGCGACGAAGGGCATCTTATACTATCAACTGGATACAGAGCAGTTTACGGCGACGAGAAGGATGATACTCATAGAATGATGTTGAACGGGACAAGTATTGAAGTTAAAGCAGACTAGGTGCTGACCGACCAAAAGGGAGCGTCAGTGCAGTTTACTGCCACTAGAACCATGATCTTGATTGAATAGAAGGGAAAGCTGACTTAAGGGTTCAGCGAGATACACAGAAAGAAAGCCCACCGAGTAGATCGGTGGGCTTTTCTAATGCTCGATGCTCTAGGAAAAGATAATATGAACGATGATGAGCGATGCCAGTAATCCAATGGCAAATCCCGACACCACCTTACTTGAGCTGCGAATCAACATGTGTGTTGAAGAGAACCCGTTTTTACGAGAGAAGAAGATTGCCACGAACAGAGCGATGATGATCACAAAACCTGCTCTCACGAAGTAGTTCATCTCTGGGAAGAAGTGTTTTAGACCAATTTGCATCGGGACCGTCATGAGGAATGCGAACAGAGTTCCTTTTCGGTGCGGACTCACCATAATGATGGCCGTGCAGATTAAGACTACAATGCCACAGTTGACGTAGTATCGAAGTTCGTTTAAGGTATGTGTAAACGCATTCTCAGGATGGTCAAATTTCAGTATGAGAAGAATGATGCCCATGGTGACACCGCTTATTAGCGCGACTACAATGCTCTTTTTTCCGGCTGCAATGACCTGTGAATCATTGGCATCTTTCCGAATGTACATTTTGTAGATGTCAACTGACCAAAGCGTAGCCAATGAGTTGAAAGTGGAGTCGACCGTACTCATCAGAGAGGCCATTAAGGCACAAAGGATAATCCCCCTAAGACCGCTGGGTAGAAAGTGTTGGACAATGTAAGGAAACGCCATATCAGGATCTGCCAGGCCGTTTTCAGCCAGGATCCCAACAAGTGCAATTCCAGGAATAATGATAACAATGGCCATGGCATACTTTGCCACCCCACCTACAAGGAGACCAATTTGCGCATGCTGCAGATTTTTCGCTGCCAGAGACCGTTGCATGATGGTCTGATTCGCGCACCAATAGTTAATGTTTAGGAAGAAGAGTCCAAACATGTGGGTCCAAGGAAGAACCGGGTGCTCGGCTGGTAGATGAAGGTGCATCAGGTCCGGCGTTTTAGCGTAAAGTTGTGACCAACCCCCAAGTGCGTTCAGCATGACGATGACGATAATAATACCGCCCAGCAGCAGAATGAAGAATTGCAATATGTCTGTGCGTACCACTGCACGGAGTCCTCCTAAGTAGGTGTATGAGGCTGAAAATATTCCTAGGGTGACCACCAAGGCGGCTATGCGATGAATGCGATGTGCAGATAGGAAGCCTAAGTACTCAGAAAAAACCAATTCAATGGCATAGGCGCCCCAAAAAAGGGCAGCACCAATCGTGATGGTAGAAAACAACACAATATTTGCAAGAGAGTAAAATAGGCCAATCCTTCTGCCGAGCCGCCTGTTGATAAACTCTGTAATCGTGGTAATCTTCTCCGATAAGTAGATTGGTACAAAAATGAACGCCGCCAGCAAGATGCCTTGGATGGCATTGATCTCCAGACTGGCTTGTGCCAAACCATAGAGATATGCCGAACCCATCATGCCTAAGAATTGGTACCCATTAATGTTCGTGGCAATGGTGGAAAGTGCGATAGATGGCCAACGAAGCTGTCTGGAACTTAGAAAATATGAAGCAATGGTTTCCTCTCCTTCCTGGGAAGTACCTCTGAGTGCCAAGACGAAGATCAGGACAAAGTACGCTAAGACAATGAAGAGGTCAATCATGTTGCATCAACTCCTTTTTCCATTGCCTAGCGGAGTAGCAGGAATGTGATGGGGTATTCTTCCCTGCACTTTGGACAGACTCACATTCTTGATATAAGGAAGGACATCTCGGGCAAAGACCTGGCACTCTTCGAGGTGCGGGTATCCTGAAAAGATGAAAGACCGGATGCCCATTTTTATGTAGGACCTTATCTTGGCCAGCACTTGATCAGGGTCACCCACAAGAGCTGCACCGCATCCGGAGCGGGCTCGGCCGATTCCGGTCCAAAGCAAGTCTTCTACGAAACCTTCGGAATCCGATAAGGCTCGCATTTCACTTTGCCGGGCTACCCCCAAAGACTTGGCGTCCAATGCCCGATTGCGAATCGATGCTCCTTTGTCAGGCTCGATGTGCTGCATTAGCTCGCGCGCAGCCTCACGAGCAAGGGATTCGGTTTTACGTACTATCACGTGGATCCGCAAACCAAAGTCAACAGAACGACCGTGTCCCAAGGCCTTTAGGCTCATGGTTTGCATCAGTGATCTTAAATTGCCTATCGTTTCGGGCCACATGAGGTAGACATCGCAGTGTTGTGCACAAAGATCTAGACCTGCGGAAGAGTAACCTCCAAAATAAAGAAGTGGACCTCCATTTTGTTGATAGGGTTTCGTGGGTTGTGCATCTAAATCGAAGGCATAGAATTGTCCATCGAAAGCGATTCTTTCCTTGGTCCAGGCCTGCTTCAATATCTGGATAACTTCATTGGATCTTTGGTAGCGATCAGCACTGTTTAAGTTTGTTCCAGGAAGATTGGAAGAGATGATATTAAGGGTCAATCTGCCCTTCAACATGTGGTCTAGAGTTGCGATCGCTCTGGCCAGCATGGGAGGGTGAACCTCTCCCGATCGAATGGCCGTGAGGAGGCTGATGTCTTTTGTCAACGGTGCCAATCCTGCTGCAAACGTAAGCGTGTCTTGTCCCACCTGGTATGAGGAAGGCAATAAGATGTTGCGGTATCCGAGCCGATCAGCTTTTAGAACGATGCTCGATGCATTTTCCCAACTGCTTCGATATCGATCTTCATGGAAGCCTAAAAAACGGTCATCGCCGTTGCAAATCGGCGCAAACCACGCCACCTCTGCCCCATCTATCTCCTTGGAACGAATTTCAATTGGGGTGTTTGGCGTGGTTTCCATGATGCTGCATGTAAGACTACTAATGTATCAAAAGCGTATTTTTCAGCATGAGGCGGTCAAAATATTTGTTTGTTGCTCTTGTGATCTTAGTTCTGGGATGCAAGGATGGTTTGGATCGTTTACAGAAAGCCAGGATGCCGACTGCATTCGAAAATGTGCTGATAGACAGCACAAACACGATATCGCCCTATCGCCCCTGTGAGCCCAGCATTTTTGTATCGCCAAAAAATCCAGATGTCGTGGTCGCTGGGGTCGTGCTCAATAAAACCTTGCGTTCAGAAGACGGAGGGCGCACCTGGGACATGCAACTGGTCGAGTCTACCTATGGGGTCTTCGGAGATCCGGTCATTACCGCCGACTATGATGGAAATTTCTACTTCGCTCATCTAGCCGATCCGGATGGCCTTGGTCGAGCTGGCGATACCTGGTTGGATAGGATCGTGGTGCAAAAGTCGACCGATGAGGGCAGGACCTGGAACAATGGAACGTATGCAGGGCATCGTCCTCCTGCCGATCAAGACAAACACTGGCTTGCCGTTGATCCCCGAACCAACTACATCTATATGACGTGGACAGAGTTTGATAAATATGGCAGTACCAACAGCCAAGACAAGAGCAGGATCCTTTTTAGCCGATCTGCAGATCAGGGGAAGAGTTGGTCTCAGGCCATTTCGATCAATCAACTTGAAGGAGACTGTATCGATGACGACATGACCACGGAAGGAGCAGTGCCTGCAGTGGGTCCCGACGGTACCATTTATGTTGGCTGGTCGTACGACAGTAAGATATATTTCGATCGATCGGTTGACTTGGGGAGATCATGGATGGAGAATGACTTTGTAGTGACCGAGCAAGTGGGAGGCTGGGCCATTGACATTCCCGGACTAGGAAGAGCCAACGGCATGCCAATTACCGCAACGGATCTCAGTGACGGACCATATCGAGGACACATTTACATAAACTACTGTGATCAGTCAGCAGGACCTGATGATACAGATGTGTGGCTGGTGAAGTCAGCAGACAATGGCGAAACCTGGTCAGAACCCGTTAGGGTAAACGATGATCCCCCAGGGAAGCACCAGTTTTTTACATGGATGAGCGTGGACCCAATTACCGGTGCCATCTATGTGGTCTTCTATGACCGACGTAACCATTCAGACACGATGACTGACGTATATCTGGCGGCCTCTTTCGATGGCGGTGCGACTTTTCGCAATGTCAAAGTCAGTGAAACCCCTTTCAAAGCCAGCAAAGAATCCTATGTTTTCTTTGGGGATTATAACAACATCTCTGCTTATGATGGCGTCGTAAGGCCTATTTGGACAAGACAAGAGGGAAGGAAGCTAAGCGTTTGGACGGCACTGATCGACCTCTAGATTTCGCTCCATAATTGTAGGCACTTACGACTGCACCAGGCAGTCCTGGAGTTCAAGTAAACGGCGCAGTTTTTTCTAGGTATCTTTTTCCCATGAAGAAGGAAATAGATCGGGCGGCACATCGTCTGGAAGGATACATAAGAGAGACACCATTGGAGTGGTGCCCTTTTTCGAGTCCGCTGATTAATGGGGATGTATTTCTAAAGATGGAAAACCAGCAAGTCAGCGGTTCATTCAAAGGACGGGGAGCCTACAATAAATTACTTTCTATTCCGAAAGAGGAGCGCCGAGATGCTTTTTTTGTGGCTGCTTCTACCGGCAATCATGCAGCTGCATTCTGTCATGCTTTACGGACACTAGACTTAAAAGGCAAGGTTTTTCTTCCTGAAAATGTTGCGGCTGCAAAGCTGGATTTTATCAAGGGCATGGGCGTCCAACATGAGCTCTTTGGCAAGACCAGTCTCCAAACTGAATTGCATGCTCGCCGAGTTGCCGAAGAACATGGGTATATCTTAGTGCACCCCTATAATGATGAGGAGATTGTGGCGGGGCAGGGCACTATTGGAGCTGAATTGATGCGACAGATGCCCAATCTTGATGCAGTAATCGTGCCCGTTGGTGGGGGTGGACTTATTGCGGGCATTGCGGGCTACGTCAAGGAAGTAAATCCTCTTGTTCAGGTCATCGGTTGTCAGCCACTGCAAAGTCCTGAGATGGTCCGTTCTATCGAAAGTGGGTCGATAATCACGGAGGACATCAGCTTGCCCACGCTGTCAGATGGTACGGCAGGGGGGCTAGAGCCCGGATCGATTACCTTTCCATTGTGTCAGAACCTGGTGGATCAGTGGTTGCTTATTGGTGAAGAAGAGATCTCAGATAAAATTCGCTGGATGCTAGCACGTCACCAAACCTTAATCGAAGGATCGGCAGGGCTGTCTCTTGCAGGTCTGGATCGATTGACCGACCAGCTGAGGGGTAAGAGCGTTGCCTGCATCATCTGCGGTAAGCGGATTAGTATGCAAAAACTAAAAGTGGTCATGTCGGAAATCCACTAACACGTGTGAAGGCTAGGTGGCCATCAAACTTTGTGATTCAGCGGGAAATTGTTCCGATTTCGACTAGTCGCTCTGCTCAATCTTCCGTCCTGAATGGTATTTTCAAGGACAAATGAAAAGCTCGATCATGAAGAGAATACTATTGCTCTCCTTTTGTTTATTTATGTGCGTCACCGCAAGCGAGGCGCAGCGAAAGAACAAAGCGCAGAAACCGGAGTCGGAAACCCTGGATATGCCCAACGTACCTACTCCTCCAGACTCCATTTTTGCTCCAGGCCTAAAGTGGCGTAACATCGGCCCTACTCGAGGCGGACGCTCTACAGCAGTATGTGGGGTGATACAGGATCCTTTCACCTTCTATTTTGGCTCTACCGGAGGGGGTGTATGGAAGACCACAGACGGAGGAGCGCATTGGAAGAATATCTCTGACGGCTACTTCAAGACCGGTTCCGTAGGGGCAATTTCCGTGGCTCCTTCCGACCCCAACGTAATCTATGTCGGAATGGGTGAAGCTGCCATTCGTGGTGTAATGACGTCCCATGGAGATGGAGTATATAAGAGTACGGATGCAGGCGAGACGTGGACGCACATCGGCTTGGAAAAAACACGTCAGATCAGTAAGATCAGGGTGCACCCAAGTGACCCGGACCTGGTGTATGTGGGAGCCCAGGGCAGTCCACATGCACCTACTGAAGATCGGGGTGTTTTTCGCAGTACTGACGGAGGTACTTCTTGGACCAAGGTGCATTTTGTAGACGAAAACTCGGGCGTTTCCGATCTAAGCATGGACCTTAAAAATCCAAGAAACCTCTACGCCGCTTACTGGGATCACCAACGACTGCCATGGAAAGTTCGCAGTGGCGGACCGGGCAGTAGCATATGGAAATCCACTAATGGAGGCGATGATTGGACCAAACTAACTGGTGGATTACCAGATAGCATCATGGGCAAGATCGGCGTTGTCGCATCTCCGGCGCAAGCAGGTCGCGTATATGCGATCATCGAATCAGATCAAGGCGGATTGTACCGGAGTGATGATGGGGGCAAGAAGTGGACACTCCTAAATACGCAGCGCATCCTTCGTACCCGATCTTGGTATTACATGCACATTTTTGCCCATCCTCAGGACGCTGATCATGTCGTGGTGCTCAATGCACCGTATATGGAATCCTTGGATGGAGGAAAGACCTTTACTCAGCGTCGTACCCCTCATGGAGACAATCATGATTTATGGTTTCATCCGGATAATCCAATGATCATGGTACAAGCAAATGATGGTGGTGCCAATGTGAGTTATAATGGTGGGAGGACATGGAGCACTCAACAGAACCAGCCGACGGCTCAGTTTTACCGGGTCAATGCCGACAATCAGTTTCCATACCATGTTTATGGAGGACAGCAGGACAATTCCTCTATCGCGGTGCCTTCCCAATCGTCAGGAAGTGGCATTCCTTACAATCAATTCTATTCGGTTGGGGGTTGCGAAAGCGCATACAATGCTTTCGATCCTGACGATCCAAGATATGTGTATTCTGGATGTTATCAGGGAATCATCCAAGAGTACGATCATAAGCTAAAGTTGCGAAAGGACATTATGGCCTATCCTGATTTAGGCTTGGGTCAACGACCTCTGGATATGAAGTATCGATTCAATTGGAATGCACCCATCATCATGTCTGAGCACGACCGCAGTGTTCTGTATCATGCTGGAAATGTTGTACTGAAATCAACCGATCGAGGGATAAGTTGGACAGAGATAAGTGGTGATCTTACCCGTAATAGACCTGATCGACTGGATTGGGGTGGAGGTCCGATCACCAATGAAGGCGCAGGAGGCGAAAATTATCAGACGATCATGTACCTCGAAGAATCTCCGTTGGATGCTCAAGTGTTGTGGGCGGGTACGGACGATGGACTGATCCACGTAACGCGCGATGGCGGGAAGAACTGGGATAACGTAACACCACCCAACCTACCCGAAGGCATGGTAAACAGCATTGATGCGAGTAGGCACAAGGAAGGAAAAGTATACGTGGCGTTCACACGATATAAGTTTAACGACTTTACGCCCCATGTCTATATCACCACTGACTTCGGGAAGACTTGGAATAGAAAGGTGCGTGGCATCGGCGAAGAGGCCCACGTCCGAGTAGTCAGAGAGGATCCTACGACGGCCGGATTGCTTTATGCAGGCACGGAGACAGGTCTTTATCTCTCTTACAACGACGGGCGTTTATGGCAGCCCTTCCAGTTGAATCTGCCTATCGTGCCTATCACTGACCTGAAAGTACACCATGGAGACCTCATAGCAGCCACACAGGGTCGCGCTTTCTGGATTTTGGATGATCTTACAGCCGTAAGAAACTGGGACGAAGGAAAAGCAACGTCCGCAACGCTCTTCGAACCCACGGTGTCTTACCTGTGGGGAGGAGGCCAGAGCCGAGGTGGAAGTCGCCCGGATATGGGTCAAAATCCGGATTATGGCACGGTTGCATTTGTGCATCTGCCCGAAGGGGACTCTGATGTCTCGGTTCAGATTTTGGAGGATGGAGAGATGATCAAAGCGTATTCGACCAAAGCCAAGGACAAGTCCAAGCAAATTAAAGTGCAAAAGGGGTTGAATAAAATCGTATGGAATCACCGACCGGATGGAGAGGAAGCAATTAAAGGAGTTATGACTCTGGGTGGAAACCAGCCCGCTAAAGTAGGTCCAGGCATGTATGAAATGCTAACCATAGTTGGAGATGATACCTTACGCACCGCTTTTGAGGTGGCTGAGGATCCACGACTTGAAGTGAGCCCCGAAAAGATCGCAGAGAAATATGCGCTCATCGAAGAACTGGAGGGGGCAGCCAAGGATCTGACAGAGACCGTCAAGCGCATCGATCTGGTAAGAGGTCAAATCAAAGACTTCAATACAAGAGATGCCGTCAAGGCGGATAGTGCTCTAAGCACCAAAGGCAAGGAGATTTTGATGGAATTGGATAGCCTTGAATCTCAATTGGTGCAGCGCAAGCAAAAGACCTTTCAGGATGTGATCAACTTCCCCAATCAACTCGATGCAAAAATTAGACACATACAGGGGCTTATACAGCAGTCGTATCCACCGGTGACCATGGGACAGAAGATGCGATCTGATGACGTGCTCGGGGAGTGGGCCGAACACAAAACCCATTGGAACAAAATTCTGGGCACGGTGATCAAGGCGTATAATGCTGAGATACAGGGGAAGTCCATCCCTTTCATCAATACCGAATTGCCAGGAAAGAAGCCAATCAAGCCTTAGCCAATTGACTTAACGTTGAAAACTTAGTAGCTATGAACAAACGCTCCATTTGTAGCAGAATTAGCACCATCACGATCGCCCTCTGCCTATGGGGAGCTCCAATGTGGATTTTAGGGCAGGACAGATCCGATATCGAAGCAGTACTAGCGGCGCCCTTCTGTTCGGATTTGACGGCATCGCCTAGTCACGCTGCTGTAGCTTGGGTGCAGAATGCCGAAGGAGTGAGAAACATAAGGCAATTTTCTGATGGCAAGGTGAATCAGGTTACGGCATTTTCCAAAGACGACGGACAGGCCATTTCGCAATTGGTATTCCATCCAGATGGCCAACGGATTTTTTTCGTTCGGGGTGGAGCGCCCAATCGCCGAGGAGAAATACCGAATCCAGAAAGTCTGCCTGAATCTGCGGAGCGATCCATCTGGTTTACCGACGGTGCTTCCGCACAGCGATTGACCAAAGGCAATGCACCTACATTAAATTCGGATGGTACGATGCTCGCATTTCTGCGAGGTGGACAAGCATGGTTTATAGGCTTGGAGGATGCCGATTCAATCCCAGAAAAATTATTTGAGATCAGAGGAAGTTGCACTCAGATGCAGTGGCATCCCCAGCATTCCAATCTTCTGGCTTTTGTGAGCAGAAGGGGCGATCATAGCTATGTCGGGATATACCGGACAGATAAGCGAGAGATCTCCTATCTGTCTCCTTCAGTGGACAACGATGCAAATCCCAGTTGGTCTCCTGACGGAAGCCTACTAGCCTTTACCCGACAACCAAACGAGAAACAGATTTTACCTTTTGAGGCGCGCCGCGAAGGTTTGCCATGGTCCATCATGCTTTATACGTTGGCATCGAACGAGGTGAGAGAAATCTGGCGGGCGCCCTCAGGAGTTGGTAGCGTGTTTCGATTCATATCGGGTAGCCACCAGCTTTATTGGCTTGGGGGACGAGTCGTTTTTCCATATGAAGGGCATGGGTGGACGCAACTCTACTCGGTTGATGTCGACGGAGGATCGCTAGAGAGACATGCTCAAGGAGATTTCGAAGTGCAATATGTCTGTGGTAAACCAGATGGTAGTGCAATCTTCTTTTCTTCGAATCAGGGGGATCTCAATCGTCAACATCTATGGAAGATGACTGCATCTGAGAGGATGCCTAGGGCCATTACGGAGGGAGAAGGTATAGAATGGATGCCCGTTTGCGCAACGGATGGCAAGCTGTATTGTCTATATGCGAATCATCAAGTGACCGCTTCGGTTGCGGAAGTGGCTGAATCTCAGACAGTGGACCTGGATCCGATGCGATTTAGTCATCATCCCAGCAGTGCGGTAAAACCCATTGCGGTTACCTTTCCAGCGGAAGATGGTTTAATCATCCATGGCCAGTTATTTTTGCCACCGGAGGCTGCAGAGGAGAGGAGACCAGCCGTCATGTTTTTTCATGGCGGCAGCCGGCGACAGATGTTGCTGGGGCGACACCACAGACAATATTATGCCAATGCATTTGCCCTTAATCAGTATCTGGCAAGTCAGGGCTTTGTGGTCTTGTCCGTCAATTATCGAAGTGGGATTGGATATGGTATGGAGTTTAGGGAGGCACTTGACTATGGTGCACAGGGAGCAAGTGAGTATCTAGATGTACTCGCTGGTGCTGCCTATCTCAGGAATCGGCAGGAGGTAGATCAGAATGCGATTGGCCTTTGGGGAGGCTCTTATGGTGGGTATCTCACGGCGCTTGGACTAGCCCGTAATCCCGAGCTTTTTGCCGCAGGTGTAGACATCCATGGCGTACACGATTGGAATGTGGTCATTCGAAATTTTGTACCAACTTATGATGCGGAAGCACGACAAGATTTTGCAGCACGTGCGTATCAGTCTTCCCCCATGGCCGATATTGAAAATTGGAAAGATCCGGTACTGGTCATTCATGGAGATGACGACCGAAATGTACCGTTCAGTGAGACGGTAGATCTCGTGGAAGCGCTACGACGTCTGAATGTCGAGGTAGAACAACTTGTGTTTCCTGACGAGGTACATGGATTCCTCCTGCATCGAAATTGGGTTGCGGCCTATGAGTCTACTGTAGATTTCTTCGTGCGACGGTTGGGTAAATAGGCTCCTTGCAAGGATAGCATGCTTCAAGTCAGGACGAGCCCATTGCTGTCGGAACCTGCGATCGGCCTTAATAATTTGCGGCAGCGGTTTTTGCCGCTTACCCACTGGGCGTGGTTGTCAGCACTAGGTCCACAGGACCTCGCTCATCTGTGATGTGTCGCTTGACAATACCGCCAAGAGGGGCCGCTCCGTGAGTCTCGCGACTCCCGAGAGTCGCGGACCAGAGGCACTCACAAAGAAGCTAGTGCGGTGAGATAAAAAGACAATGGAAATTCATCAGGCAAGGCCAGCCCATCAAATTGAGAATTGGCCTTAGCACCCAAGATTTAAAAAATAGGAAAGCATTATTGTATAATAGTAATACTATTACTATGTTTGCCGCTCGAAACGCAAAAACGATGCAAGCAGCAGTAGAGCAGACCACGATCACCCCAATGAAACGCTTCTGGATGGTGCTCAGACCAGATCGAAAGGAGATTTCTAATGTATACGTCTATGCGATATTTAAAGGCCTGGTCAATCTTTCTTTGCCACTGGGCATACAAGCGATTGTCAATTTTATTCAAGTCGGGAGTGTAAGCGCTTCTTGGCTGGTATTGGTATTCTTTGTAGTGGTAGGTCTGGGCATAACTGGCGTACTGCGCATTTTTCAGATGCGCATAACGGAGAACCTCCAACAGAAAATCTACTCGCGTGCCGCCTTTGACTTTGCCTACCGAATCCCCCGCATTCGAATGGAGGCCCTCTATCAGCACTACGCGCCGGAGCTCATGAACCGATTCTTTGATACCATCTCCCTGCAAAAGGGCCTTGCCAAAATTCTTATTGAGTTTTCCAGCGCTTCCTTGCATGTGGTATTTGGCCTTCTGCTCTTGTCGCTGTACCATCCCTTTTTTATTCTCTATAGCCTTGTCCTGCTGTTGCTTGTATATGGGATTTACCGCCTGACGGCAAAGCGTGGCCTGAGAACAAGCCTTGCAGAGTCAAAGCATAAGTATAGAATGGCGCACTGGTTGGAGGAATTGGCGCGCGCCAGTGCAACTTTCAAACTGGCGGGAAACACCAATTTGCCACTGATGCGAACAGACACCCACCTGGGGGCCTACTTGACGGCCAGGGAGTCTCATTTTAAGGTTCTGATCAACCAATATGGTCTCATGGTGGTCTTTCAGGTGTTGATTGCGACTGGATTGCTTGCCGTTGGAGGCATCCTCGTAATGAATCAGAAGATGAACATTGGACAGTTTGTAGCGGCAGAGATCATCATCCTATCGGTGCTTGCGTCCATCGAAAAATTAGTCCTGAGCTTGGAGACTTTTTATGACATATTGACTGCCTTAGAGAAGATCGGCCAAGTCACAGACTTGGAATTAGAAGACAGCCAGGGTGTTGCATT
>JAHQVP010000352.1 GCA_019634275.1 Saprospiraceae bacterium | reverse complement strand
CATACCGAGCATTTGGAAAGGTCTGATTCACCTTCACACACCCCATCCATCCTACCACTAAATACGATGCTGCAACTATTTTCAAAAGTACTCTCATGCTTAAATGTTTATTTGTCTCTGTAGATCATGCCGGGAGGATCTGCTCCAACTTCATTGTAAGGGATGGGTTATCGAAGCGCGCGCTTTACTCCAAATTCCCAAGCTCCATGGAGGGAAAACGGTATGTCTCCCTGCAAGGCATAGGGAGCCAGGCTATAGGCTTCATAGTGTGCATAGACCTCCCACCTGGCAATGTGTTGCCCCCCTAGTGAAATACCAAAACCAATTCTGGGCATCAAATGGGGAGACCCTGCGGTTTTTGAGGCCTCATATTTTCCTTCCTTAAAAACATAGCGTTCTTGCAGTGGCCATGAATGAGCATAACCGAAGCCAGCCAAGCCGTGCAAACGCACCACCTTTGCCAACTCCAGCGCAAAATTTGCCTTCCAGCTCACAAAGAAAACCTGACTTACGTCCGGATGATGGTAGTAGCCAGCCTGATACAGGTGACTAAAGCGGTATCCCTGGTTTTGCTTCCGGACAAATTCCAGAAGCAAACTTCCTCCGTAAGCAGGAGCTCTCTCAGCAGAGGATGCATCGAGAGGGTTGCCAATAAAGGTATGCATCACACCGATGCCCGACATGGACCAACGATCATTTTGCTGAGCTGATACGAGGCCTGCACACAGGATGAAAATGGTATTTACAAGGAATAGTCGCATTGCGCCTTATTTGACTACAAAGGAGCGAATGCTTATGGTGCGATGGGTACCACTGGATGCAGTGGCACCAGTATGGCGCTCGCATTAACAAGCTTTTAACCTAAGTCTGTGTTATTCACACGATCACGATATGCTGATGGCGACATTCCCGTCTTCTTCTTGAAGAGTCGATTGAAGGTGCTCTTAGACTTAAATCCACTGTCTAGCGCTATGGCAAAGATGGTTAGGTGGTCCTTTTCTCCAGAGGTGAGCACCGCTTTCACTTCCTCTATTCTAAATCCATTGACGTATTCATAGAAGGATAAACCCAAGACGGAGTTTAGATAGAACGAAAGCTTCTTATCGCTCGTCCCAACCTGTTTGGACAGCTTAGTCAAGGTTAGATCTTCGTCCATAAATGCTCTTTTCTCCAACATCACTTGCTCCAATTGGACTCCGATGCTATCCTCTTCGATCAGGGAGTAGGGTTTTCGAACAATGGTCTCCGTTTGCTCCTGCTTTGTGGTTCTGGGATGATCCGCCAGAATGAAATCCGGGATAAGCACACGCGATTGTCTAACTCCGTAGTACGCCAAATAAATCATCAGCACTACAAGAGCGGAGACCGTTAACAATCCAGTATCCCAGTCTAGATCCTCGAAGTACGATTCGTATACGCTGGTCACCAAATCGATCATCGCTACCACAATGACCCCCAATAGGAGATTCCGAACAAAATGCTGCTCGTCATCCAAAGGACGCGCCACTACTTGTTGTGCCTTGCCTGAGTAGCGGGCCAAAACCATCAGCGCATATGCACAATAAAAGATTAGATACAATGCCTGCAACAATGCCATTACGTGCAGATCCAAAAGTGCCGGTAAGTAGGCAAAAATGGCCTCGCCCATCAGGACACTGGCAAGGACAGGGAGCGTTACCAGGCACGTATGCAGCAAAAAGGGAACAAAGTGCCAAATTTGGTTTCTCACCAAGTGCCTAGGCTCCCGAAAGAGTGCATGAACGTACAACAAGAGCAATGGACCTGTGCTCAGTCTCGCACCGTTTTCTAGCAGGAAGCCCAGCACCTCTAACCACAAAATATCATGAAGTGCAGCATAGAGATTTAGGGTCACGAAAAGAAATACGGTGAACAACAGCAACAATATCTTGCGGGGTAACTCACGCTGCTCCCGCTTTGGAGCCAAGAGCAGGATGAGAATTGCCGTCAAAATACCGGCGATGAGAATGAAATCCAAGAGCTGTTTCAAGTCCGTGAAATTGTGATTTTTTCTATTGTGACGGGAATGATGTCCAAGAGTTTCTGCTTGATCAATCTCGATGGTAGGTCAACAATCGTTTATTGTCGTCATTCTTAAGGCTTGAAATTCGAAAAGAGGAAGCAAAGTCCTATTTTGTAAGCAAAGAGAAACACGTTTATAATGAAAATAGGATCAAGCAACAGTAGAAGAAAATTTCTGAAGACGGGAGGAACAGCCATGGTTGCCTTGGGCATAGGCTGTACAGCAAAAAGTTATGGTCGGATTATCGGATCCAACGATCGGATTAATTTTGCTGTTGCGGGTCTAAATTCTCGAGGAGGAGCACTCGCCGGTTCCATATTTGATACGCCCAACACCAGTATCATAGCCGTTTGTGACGTGGATTCTCGTGTGATCGATAAAGCGAAATCCAGAGTTAAGGATAAAGGACAGGAGGCCAAAGGATATACAGACATTCGCCGACTATTGGAAGACGACGGGATCGATGCAGTCGCGATCGCAACGCCGGATCATTGGCATGCACCCATGGCCATTATGGCAGCATCTGCAGGCAAACATGTTTATTTAGAAAAACCCTGCTGCCACAACCCCAGGGAAGGAGAGCTCGTCATCGCAGCGCAAAAGAAGTATGATCGTGTGATTCAAATGGGAAATCAACAGCGATCTGCCCCTACCTCGCAAAGTGCCATAAAGGACATTCGTGATGGTATGATTGGTGAGCCGTACTTTGGCAAGGCCTGGTATTCCAACAAAAGAGGTTCTATTGGCAAAGGGAAGAAAACCGCCATACCAGAATGGCTTAACTGGGAACTTTTTCAAGGACCTGCACCAAGGGAGGACTTTCGAGACAATATAGTGCACTACAATTGGCATTGGTTCTGGAACTGGGGCACCGGTGAAATCAACAACAATGGCACGCACGAACTCGACATCTGTCGCTGGGCATTGGGAGTAGAAATTCCCGTGAAAGCCAGCTCTTCTGGAGGCCGGATGCATTATCAGGATGACTGGGAATTCTACGATACTCAAATTGCAAACTTTGAGTTTGAGAATGGCAAGATGATCACATGGGAAGGAAAGAGTTGCAATGGTCATCAGTACTACAATCGAGGACGAGGAGTAACCATTCATGGCACAGAAGGATCTGTTCTGATGGATCGATCCGGCTACGAGATTTTTGACAATGATGGCAACTCACTGAAAAAGCGAAGTGAGAAAGAGGTGAACGACGGCTTGAATTTAGTCGGTGGAGGGAATATGACCACTTTGCATATGAACAACTTCTGCAACGGCATTCGCGAAGGAGAAAAACTTAACGCCCCGATTAACGAGGGATTTGTCAGTAATCTCATGCCACACTTGGGCAACATATCTCAAGAGCTCGGCCGTACCCTTAAAGTGGATCCGAGTAACGGACACATCGTGGGAGACGCAGAGGCCATGAAGATGTGGGGACGAGAGTACGAGCCAGGCTGGGAACCCAAAGTGTAGCCAATCGCGCAGAGGAGGTTCCATTGACCGGTGTCTGGACCATGATCAGATCTCATGGCATACACCGAGGCACCCTTGCTCTGAGCAAGCCCTGACGAAAATTTCACAGGGTTTTGACAAGTTTGGCCACACGTCCTCATTGTGTTTACACGTTCTATCTTTTTTAGTTTCAAATTCTAGCCATGGATAGTCAGTTTAAGCAACTCCTTTTAGACGATCATACCTCCTGCAGCACGTGTCCTGCTCCCTCCTCGGTTGGGCAGTTCTTTGAGGGTCTATTGCAGTTGCTCTTCGCCGATTTGGCCGAAGAAAAACTAACATCAGCCGCCGCAGTGCAGGCTCGATGGGTGCAACTTCAATCCGAATTGAACCAGGTCCTACAGTATCAGTACGAGGAGGAGGACGCTCAGCGACAGACAATGTCTTTTTTTGATCAATTGCCCATATTGAGAAAGCGGCTGTTGCAAGACGCTCAGGCCATAGAAAAGGGCGATCCGGCTGCAGAAAGTCTTGGGGAAGTGATCCGCACATATCCTGGTTTTTTTGCCATCGCAGCACATCGTGTTGCACATGCTCTGTGGGCATCCCAAGTGCGCACCATACCTCGAATGATTGCAGAAATCGCCCATACGCGCACGGGGGTTGACATCCACCCAGGAGCCACCATCGGAGATCACTTCTGTATTGATCATGGTACTGGGGTGGTGATTGGGGCGACTTCCCTCATTGGTGATCATGTTAAGGTCTATCAAGGAGTGACACTTGGAGCACTCAGTGTACGCAAGGAAGACGCCAGTAAGAAAAGACATCCAACCATTGAAGATCATTGCATCTTGTACGCGGGTGCTACGATTCTAGGCGGCAAGACCGTGATCGGTCAGGGTAGCATCATCGGCGGGAATGTTTGGATCACCAAAAGCGTACCCGCAAACTCTAAAATATATTACCAGGCGAAAATCCACGATGGGCAGGCCAAGGATGCAGATTTCGTTCTCTTTAAAAATGAAGTATGACCCTCATTGATCTGATTGGCAATACCCCATTGGTGAGACTCCAACGACTTGGTTCTCGTCCGGACGTAGAAATTTATGCAAAACTGGAGGGCAATAACCCTGGGGGCAGTGTCAAGGATAGAGCGGCCTATGGGATGATCAGTGGGGCCATCTCTAGAGGGGAAATCACAGAGGGAGATCAGCTCGTGGAGGCCACCAGTGGTAATACGGGTATCGCCCTTGCAATGATAGCCCAGGTGCTCGGTGTCAAGATGACGCTGATCATGCCAGACAATGCTACTCCTGAACGTGTGTTGTGCATGAAAGCGTACGGGGCTAAGGTCATCCTTACTCCGGCAGCAAAGACAATCGAACACTCAAGAGCACTGGCAGAGGAGATGACGCAGGATGGCTACCATCTTCTAAATCAGTTTGCCAATCCTGATAATTATGGCATGCACTACCGAACAACGGGGCCGGAAGTTTGGCGTGATACCGATGGCAGGGTTACGCATTTTGTATCCGCCATGGGAACCACCGGAACCATCATGGGGGTATCTCGCTACCTCAAAGAAAAGAATGATGAGATCAGGATCATTGGGACACAGCCTACGGATGGTTCCCGAATTCCAGGGATTAGAAGATGGTCTCCCGAATACTTGCCTAAAATCTATGAGGCAGAGCGGGTTGACCGCATCATAGATGTAAGCAGTGATGAGGCAACGAAAAATGCGCGCCTTCTAGCCACTAAAGAAGGTATACTTGCCGGAATGAGCAGTGGTGGTGCCCTTACAGCTGCATTGTCTATTGCTGAGGAAATCGACCATGGATGCATCGTTTTTATTGCATGCGATCGAGGAGACCGTTATCTGAGCTCAGGGCTTTTTGAATCCGGCGAAAGCTAGAACTAGTAGATGTTCGTACAAGACTTTGTTATGAATTCTAAAATGATCTTGAGCCCCAATTGAGACGCGAAACGCAGTCAGCTTCACCATGGGACCCCTTTCAATCCCATGCTTCGTCAAGCTCTGGCGAGGCTTCGCAACGAAGAGTGGGGCCAGGAGGGTTTAGAATTCTTGCAAGCATTTTGTACGAAGATCTACTAGCGGCAATAACCACCTCCTCGGAGACCATCTCTTGGTAGTTAATCGAGCGCTAGCAACACATCTGCCGGAGCCTGACCCGCGACCCGTTGAGGCAGTTCTTCCACCTTACTCAATCTTCTCTCCATTGCCCTTTTCCGAACGCCGGCCTTGTCAATGACATTGCTGGCTTCCGTGAGCTTTTTCTGCACTTTGTCCAGGGCTGTCCCAAAGGTGTGAAACTCCGATTTTATCTCGCTGAGCAAGGACCAAACTTCGCTGGAACGTTTCTCGATAGCAAGTGTCCTAAAGCCCATCTGTAAGGCATTAAGGAAGGCGCTTAAATTATTCGGTCCAGCAACCACAATCTGATACTCCACTCTCAATCTATGCAAGAGCTCTGGTTCCCGACTGATCTCGGCATAAAGGCCTTCGATGGGCAGGAACATAATGGCGAAATCAGTGGTATGCGGCGGGGAAACATACTTCGTTCTAATGTCTGATGCGGCCTGGAGAATAGCCCGATGCAGGTCTTTGGTGGTGGATTGAATCGTCTGCGGATTTCCGTCCTCGTACGCATCACAAAGGTACTCGTAGCGATCAAGCGGAAACTTTGAGTCTACGGGCAATAACAGCTCAGAAGCGGGATCGGCCAGTTGCCCCGGCATTTTAATAGCAACCTCTACCCTCGTATTTCTTCCCGGAACGGTTACGCAGTTCACCATATATTGTTCTTTAGTGAGCAATTCATCGATGATGTTCAGCAATTGAATCTCTCCTAATACACCCCGTGTCTTGACGTTACTCAATACCTTCTTTAGGTCCCCCACTCCCGAGGCCAAATGCTGCATCTCTCCTAGTCCCTTCTGCACCATTTCCAGGTGTTCACTAACCATCTTAAATGACCGCCCTAGTCGTTCTTCAAGTGTCTTGTGCAATTTTTCGTCGACCGTCTCACGCATGCGTTCCAGTTGAGCTTGATTGTCTCCCTTGATCGCCTCAAGCTTGAGTGCCACCTCCTCTTTTATCTTATCGAGTGCGGCTACGGTGGAAGATTCCATCCGCTCAAAGCGCCGGTCGTTTCCCTCCACCATAGCAAGGATCTGACTGTTTACCAGATCGAAGACACCTGATTGGCGCTGACTGAAACGATCCAGACTGTCACCTAAGTGGAGCTGAAGGCTATGTTGGTGAGATGCATGATCCTGTCGACCCCGGGCCATTTCATCTTTTAGATCCTTCTGGATCGTCTCGCGATCATGTGAGAGTGAACTTCTTAGTTCCTCAATCGAACCTTCAATCGACGAAGATTTTGTCGCAGCCAGGCTGTAAATAAACTGCCCAATCAGTAACAACAGAACGACGCTTAATAAGATGATCTCCAAATGCATGATCTATAATTTAATGGTGAAGCAAAGAAGCGCTCTAAGCGGAATGGTTAACACGGTTTCGGGAAGTATGCCGAAAGTGCTCAGCACAAAAGCTGACCAAGGCAAGTACGCTGAATGCCATCGCTGAGATAATGAGTAAGTAAATCATAGTGTTTAGTGTTTTATCAACAAATACAAAACAAGGATAAACCACCTCCGTGCAACTTATTTGCACTCTACTTAAATCATTTATATTTTTATTCTCATATACGTCAAAGAGATGCCCACTAACCTACATGCCCTCATTCGCTATCGCACCATTGATGAATGCCTTCGCAAGAGGGCACAGACCTGGACATGGGAAGATCTCTCCCAAGCGTGCAGTGATCGCAT
>JAHQVP010000025.1 GCA_019634275.1 Saprospiraceae bacterium | reverse complement strand
CGATAGTCCCGATAGAGGCTCTGGCTTGCTACGATGGCTACTGCCGGTGCCAAAAGCTTTGTCATAAATATGCTATTGAAACAAATCGCATAGGGACTATTGAGAAATCGCACTGGCTCACCACTTACAGTCGGCAGATCAAAATAACCTCCCGTACCTAGCATCATAACCAGGGCGAAAAAGAAGTAGCCCGCAAACAAGAGATAAGTTATCGGAGACTTTAGCCAATATTTAAATTCAAACCAGACCAGTACATTTCTCATGAATCAGCCGTCTTCAATTTCAAAAAATAAAAATCGCCTAAGGTCGGCTGGACCGCAGAAAACCGTTGACCCCGATGCTCTTTGCTGTATAATCGGGTCACAAGCCTATTATGATCGTCATAGTGATCACTTAGATTGATGCAATCAGGATGCGCCACCTGCAGCTCGGCATCGGGAATCGTCGTTTCCCAAATATTTCCAGCAAGGCCAGCAATGGCGGATTCTGGTGAGGCGAGAGCGATCAGACAGCCCTTGTCAATAATGGCCAACTCTTTGCAGAGCGATTGCACATCCGTAACGAGGTGCGTAGAAAAAAGGACTATGCACTCACTGCCTATATTGCGAAGCACATTGAGAAAGCGAGAACGCTCAGCAGGATCAAGTCCGGTAGTGGGCTCATCAACAATAATGATCTGTGGTTGATTAAGCAGCAACTGAGCGATGCCAAAGCGCTGCTTCATTCCACCTGAAAAAGAGCTCACCCGTTCCTTCTGCGCGCTTTGCAGATTTGTAGTCTCCAGGACCCGATCCACTGCAATCGAGCGATCCCGTCTGCCCACTATCCCCTTGAGAGCCGCAAAATAGAGCAGCAAGGATCGAGCAGACTCTCTAGGATACATTCCAAAATCCTGCGGCAGATATCCCAGCGTTTTTCGGTAGGAAGTCTCGTCCTTTGAGATGTTGATGTTATTGAAGTAAATGGTGCCAGAATCTGCTTTCTGCAGTGTTGCGAGGGTACGCATCAGCGTTGATTTTCCAGATCCGTTCGGCCCCACCAGGCCTATCATTCCAGGCCTAAGTTCAAGACTGAAGTTATGCAACGCTTTAACGCCATTTTGATAAGTCTTAGAGATATTCCTTGCTGCTAAAATCATGACAGCAATGTATACGCTTTACGCCTTGTGTCCTCAACACATGTGTCCAATTGGAAGATCTGGGACTTCCACCTTATCTCGGCCCATTCCCATCTTCAGGAAATGGGACTACGCCGTCTGATCCAGTTGTTGACTAGCCTCATCAAGAGAGTCGATAAACCGAGTGGGGGTAATGCCAGTATGTGCTTTGAACACACGGTAGAAGCTACTTTTAGAGGAAAATCCGCAGTTCTGCGCCAGACCCACGATAGAAAGGTGTCTCGATTGACCGTTTATTGCTTCCTCCTTAAATCGATTCACTCTATACGAATTGATCAGGTGCGAAAAGGTAGTATCCAGATGATGATTGATTAAGAAAGACAGTTGCTTGTCCCTCGCCTGCACAGATTCGGCCAATACACGTAGGCTGAGCTTGGGATTGAGGTAGGCCTCATGATCTTCCAGCTCTCTAAGCATTGCCTTCTTCAGCAAAAGGCATTCATCCGACATCATAACCTTCTGCTTCTGCGTGTGCCTGCTGTTCTTAGCGACAGACTTGATTGGCGACTGCTGGACTACAAAAACCTTTAACATATAGTAGATCAACGAAGCATTAAAAGACAACGTAGCAACGGCAGGTGCACCAAATATGAAACTGTCTCGATCAAACAGGGCAGTCATTGGTTTATCCTCCAGATCAAAAAGCAGGTAGAAGACAATCCGAACTACCTCAGCTCCCATATAAAGCATCCCCGTAGTTACGATAAACTTGTGCCAGTCCCTACGGTTCAAATAACGTGGCATCAGATAATAGGACTGACTATAAAAGAAGAAAACGAAAAGGATGAAAGCCAAGGGTGCAGGTGTATGCATTCGCAAACTTTGATCAAACCAGGGGGCGGTCCAATCTATATTGATGCAAGCAAGTATGCAGCTCCAAAATAGGCAATGCCCAATTGCTTCGAGTCGGTGCGATTGGATCAACGAGAGTCTCCACCAATAGATTAAGTCCATCTGCCTCTTAGTGTCTCCAAGGGAGACGAAACTGCCGCCCAAATGTTTCAGATCTTCAATACGAAAAGGTATCCTAAGTAAGCTGCATACGCATCATCGATCTTATGAAAGGAGCTGTCCTCAGGTCTAGCGAATAGAGTGCTCTCTAGCCAAACCCAGCATTCACTATTAGGTGCTGGACAGCAAGGCACTCAATGCTTTCTGTTCTTTTGCGACCGCGACCGCACCTCTCTCCATCGCTGCTCTTCCAAGAGTACGTTCTCGCGGTGCGGATCAAGCCAACCCGGTGCCAAATTCTCTGCATCCCAAGTCCGATATGCCTGTTGCAGCTTACCGACCATGTCAGGATGTTGAGCAGCAATGTCGTTACGCTCATAAGGATCCGCATTCAAATCAAAGAGCAGCGTCTTCTCCTTGTACGCGCTCTTGTACAACTTATGATCCTTAAATCTCACGGCGTATTCAAAGCCACCTACCGACCTCCAGTAGAGATAATCATGAGGCCGACCAGCAGATTCATTCAGAACAAAGGGCATCAGGTCTACGCCTGCCAGATCTGCCTTTATGTTATTGCTGTTTGCTACTGACAGGAAAGTCGGATACAGATCCAACGCAGAAATCGGTTGTTGATAAACTTTGCCTGATGGAATGACTGCGGGATAGGTCATGAAACATGGCACCTTTATCCCACCTTCGAAAAGCATGCCCTTGTGGCCGCGAAAGGGGCGGTTATCAGCATGGGTAATTCTTCCTCCATTATCCGATAAGAAAGCAATAAGGGTATTCTCTTTGATGCCCAGGGCGGTGAGTGCAGAGTCAATTCTGCCCACTCCTGCATCGACGGCATTGATCATCGCTGCATATACACTGCGGCCACCGTATTCGATGTGTTTGGTGCGGTCCAGATAGGTTTCCGTCACCTGATCCGGAGCGTGTGGTGCGTTGTAGGCGAGGTATATAAAAAAAGGGGCTGATGGATCCTCTTGGATAAAGTCGACGGCTTCCTGACTAAAGTCATCGGTCAAATAGTGCAACTCCTCGGCAGGGACTTCTTCGTCATTTCTAAAAATGGTTCTGACTGGTCCGTTGGGCCTGCCCCAGTAGTTCATGGCTCCCGCAGCAAATCCAAACCAATGATCAAAACCTTGCCGTGGAGGTTGTAGACTGGGGTGATCTCCTACGTGCCACTTGCCTATGGCACCGGTACGATACCCTTCTTCCTGCAAGGCTTCTGAAATCAGCACTTCATTGAGCGGAATGCCAATCGTCTCGTCCTCATAGCCTTCCTTGGAAATGTTGCAATCATGCCCAAATCGCGCTTGGTATCGACCGGTAAGTAGGCCCGCACGAGAGGGGCTGCAGTAGGGATGAGACACATATGCGTTTGAAAAAATGATGCCCTCCCCTGCCAGGCGATCCAGGTTTGGAGTGGGTATGTCTTTAGACCCGTTGAATCCGACGTCCGCCCAACCTTGATCGTCGGTAAGGATCAAGATGATGTTAGGTGGGCTGTTTTTCTTACGAAGTGAGGCTGTTCCGTGCGAAGCGTGTCGAACAACATCAGCATTCAACATCGCCGAGATGTCTGTCGCTGGTAATTTTGGAGTCCATCCAATGGCAAGCAGAATCAAAACACAGATGGACGGGCAGAGAAATGCAAACCTCTTCATAATTTTTCTATTGTAAGGGACCTACTGTCGAACCTATAGCCCAAAGGTATGCTTCTCTTGGTCACTCGCTAGAAATAGAGGAGCGGGTACCTCTGGTCAAAACTGCGTCTTCTCTGTTAACCGTTTCCCAACGCAATGTTAACAGTCACTGCTCATTGCTTATCCCTCGATCAGCTTGCTACTTTGGCAACCTGACTGTGTTTTTATATTCAAGATTTATGCGACCTGTTTCTTATCTGCCCCTCATCATTCTCCTACTGACCTTCTCGACCTTTGCTTGCCTACAAAGCCAAGCCAACCACCAGCCTAAATACAAGATCCCCATAGTAACACATGATCTCAGCTACATCCCTTTTGATCCCCTCTTAGACGATCCAAATTTTCAGATCTGTGATTCTACCAAAATCAGTTCTGGAAGAAACCGGCTGCAATACGCTGCCGGGCGCAACACTTTGAGATCCGATATTGTCTCCAGGTTCTCTCCACAATCAGCATATGAATCATTTAATGGGTACATCGTAATTCGATTTCTGGCCAATTGCAAAGGTCAGACAGGTCGCTATCGAGCAGCGTCTCTCCACCTGGATTTTTCTCCAGCACAGGCACCATCGAATCTGGAGCAACACGCTAAAGAGGTCGTCATGGGACTCAACAATTGGTCAAGAGCAACAGAAACGAACGCCAACGCGGAATACTCGAAATTCATCAACCTAAAAATCAAAAATGGCAAGATTGATCACGTGGTGCTATAAGAACCACTGGATGACACTGACTTTACTGTTCGCGCCGCTACTACTGCATGGACAAGTAAACTGTCTAATTTATGATGCAGCCAGCGGTGAGCGGATTGCATGCGAATTAAGTCTACGTGCCATCCAGTACAGACAAGGAAGCAGAAACTCCCAATTGCTATTTGATAAAGCCATCGAAGTCGGGCCGAAATTTGCCTGGGCGTATTATGAAAAATCCGTTCCATTCTTTAAGCGAGGCCTGCTGGCAGAGGGCGTGAGTCTCATCAATAAAGCCATTGATCTCGAGCCGAAAAACTACCTCTACTATCGAGCCTATTGGTACTTCTACAATCGCAGCTACGCTCATTGCATCGAAGATCTGGAAGAACTCTACACCGTACACCATGAGTCATTCACCAATACACCTGGTGGGGAAATGGAAATGAGAATGATCCTCGCCATGGCATACGCTCAATCGGGCGAAGTGGAAAAAGGCATCGAATGGGCTCAGCATCTGATGGACACGTATAAGGAACAACCTCACTTAAAAGGACAGTACGACCATCACATCCTGGGAGTCCTCTACTACTTGAATAACCGGCCCCTGATGGCAGCAGCTCAACTTGAGAAACAATTGGAAGTCAACGCGCGCCTGGCAGACACCCACTATTATCTTGGATTAATCAATCGGGAAAACACTAACTCGACGCTTGCGCAACTGCATTTTAAAAAGGCCTGGGCAAAGCTCCAAGGAGAAGGAGGTGGCCATAGTCCAAATATCTTCGAGGGGTTTAATGTGAGTGCCCAAGACATCGAAGGCATGTTATAGCACTCTTGAAGTACAGTGATTGTCGAAGGGCCTGATTTTGACCTTCTCTGAGTTTGTGCCGCCATGGGCACCGTTCTCTCCTTTGCCAACGCTCATACCCAAAGCCGCAGGGACCATCCGCGACGAACGGAAAAGTATCGAATCAAGAAGACCGTGGCCATCGCCGCACCAATATTGACTGCCCGAATGGGACATACGGTAGCGAGCAATAAGTAGACCATACCCCCCGCCAGACAAGCCGTAGCATAAATCTCCTTACGGAAAATGAGCGGTATCTCATTGGTCAGGGTATCGCGCAGCACCCCTCCGAAACATGCGGATACCACACCCATCAAGAGGCATACCTCTACACTCATCCCCAGCTTGCGTGTAGTCTCTATTCCCAAAACCGTAAACAAGGCGATGCCCACCGTGTCAAAAAGAAACATGCTCTTCTTAAACTCCAATGCCTGCGCTTTGAAGATATACGCCAATACATATCCCAATAAAATGGCCAGGAAGTAATCGCGATTGCTTAACCAACCGACAGGAAGATTTCCAAGCAGAAGGTCTCTCAAGGTGCCCCCTCCTACTGCCGTTACAAATCCGATCACCAACGTACCGACCAAATCGAATTTTTTCTCGATCGCCGTAGTCACTCCGGAGATGGCAAATACACAAGTACCAAAAAGGTCAATCAGATATACCCAGGTCATGCCCGCAAGATAGGTTGATCGATCTGAATTCCTTTACACTCCAGGGGCTATTCAGCTACTCCAAGGGGCTTCAGCCCCTTGCTCCCTTGGGAAGAAAATGGTACAAGTGACTAAAGTCACTTGGATTAAGTCACTTGGATTAAGTCACTTGGATTGAGTCACTTGGATTAGGTCTCTGG
>JAHQVP010000351.1 GCA_019634275.1 Saprospiraceae bacterium | reverse complement strand
AACGACGAAAAGCTCTTGAGCAGCCAAACCATGCTGATGGTAGGACTTGGAGGGTTGATCTTCGTCCCTATCTTCAAGTCCATTACCCATCTTCCTCCCTACGTGGGCATGATGCTCTCGCTTGGTGTGGTATGGCTTGTATCTGAGTATATCCATCCGGAGGAGGACTTTACCGAGGAACGAAAACAGCAGTATAGCGCCCATAAGGCCTTGAGCCGCATTGAGATGTCCAGTATACTTTTCTTTCTGGGAATCTTGATTGCCGTGGCAGCCCTGGAATCTGTGGCCGTTATGGGAACGGATGGACACCAGGTAGGCTTTCTCAGATCCCTTGCAGAAAAACTGGATGTTCTAGTGCCGAATCAAGATGTCGTCATCATTTTGCTTGGTTTTTTGTCCGCCATTATTGACAATGTTCCGCTTGTTGCTGCTTCAATGGGCATGTACACGGAGCCCATGGACTCCCATATCTGGCATTTTATTGCGTACAGTGCAGGAACGGGTGGCAGTATGCTGATCATCGGCTCTGCTGCCGGAGTAGCGGCGATGGGCATGGAGCGAATCGACTTCATTTGGTATTTCAAGAAGCTATCTCTTTTGGCAATGTCCGGATTCCTCGCCGGTGCTGCTGTATATCTATTGCTCTATCCACTCGTTAATTAGATCGGCGGAGTTAGGACTTTGGAATTATGCACTTTCGTGAGTTAACACGGTTCGCTTCGTCAAACCATGTTTTCGTTTGATTTTCTAGTAGATTCGCAGCCGTCATGAAAGGGACTAATAACGCATTTCTATGGGGTGGAGTACCCGTGCTCGATTTGGTCGACAAGTTCGGAGCTCCGATATACGTCTATGACTGTGCTAAGATCGCACAGCAATATGATCGGTTCGTAGCGGCCTTCGATGTGCCCAGTCTTCATGTTAATTTTGCCTGTAAGGCACTGACAAACATCTCGATACTACGGTTTTTGAGAAGCCTGGGAGCTGGCATAGATGCGGTGTCTATTGGCGAGATAGAACACGCGCTCAGAGCAGGTTACGAAACCTCACAAATTGTATTTACCCCTAGTTCCGTTTCTCTGAAGGAATTGGATCAGGCCGCTGCGTTGGGAGTCCGTATCACCCTCGACAACATGGAAGCCATACGGCATTGGGGGCGCAAGCATCCGGGATATCCAGTCGCCTTGCGGATAAACCCACATATCATGGCTGGCGGCAATCGTAAGATCTCCGTCGGGCACATTGATTCCAAGTTCGGCATTTCGATTCATCATCTGGAAGAGGTGATTCAGGTGTCAAAAGATGCCGGTGTACGCATATGTGGTTTGCACATGCATACGGGATCAGACATCCTGGATGTTCAGGTCTTTTTGCAAGCCACCGAGATTCTGTTTGCAGCTGCAGAGCAATTTGAGCTCCTTGACTACATCGATTTTGGCAGTGGCTTTAAGGTTGCATACAAGGAAGGTGATATTGAAACGGACATCGAGCTCTTTGGCCGGGAGGTCAGTGCACGTTTTAGGACCTTCGCAGACCGGCATAATCCAGCTTTACAATTGATGTTCGAACCTGGCAAATTTTTGGTCTCGGAAGCAGGTCTCTTCCTAGCCAAGGCGAATGTGGTGAAGAAATCACCCACCACTACTTTCGTGGGCCTTAACACCGGTTTTAATCACCTTATCCGTCCTATGTTTTATGATGCCTACCATGAGATCATCAATGCTTCTAATCCATCGGGAGATAAAGGCATTTATTCAGTGGTGGGATATATATGTGAGACCGACACATTTGCCTGGAATAGAAGAATCGCGGAGGTACATCCTGGAGATGTGTTGGCATTCAAAAACGCAGGGGCCTATGCATATATGATGGCCTCCAACTACAATTCTAGACTTCTGCCAGCAGAGGTGTTGATTCATGACCAACATCCGCACTTAATCAGGAAACGCCAAGAAATGAAGGATTTGTTCAGGCACCAGACAGATCCACCTCTACCCTTTTAAGTCCCACATAGCGGTTATATACAGAGCTGGTGACCCATCCGATCGCTCCTCCCAGCAGCAGGCCAGCAGCAATGTCCAGTGGGTAGTGCACCCCTACATATACCTGGGCCAGTGCAATCGAAGCGGCCCATAAAAGGAGTAATCCGCGCCACCGCTTCCTTAAGAAACTGAGGATTAGAAACAAATACATGGCTACGGCCCCATGATTGGTGGCGTGAGAAGATGTAAAGCTATACCCCCCTCCACAACGCACTCGCTCTACCATTCTCTCCTGCAGTTCTACTGTATTGCATGGTCGCAATCTTTGCACCGATTTCTTTATCCACTGGGAGCTGGCCGTATCTGAGATGCCGAAAGTCATAAATGCAAACACGATAGCCCACCAACCGCGTCTGCCAAAATTTAGGGTCAAGTATCCAAAGAGGAATACATACAGGGGGATCCAAAATAATTTGTGGCGATAATAGGGCGAAAGCTCATCAAACAATGGAATGTGCAATCCATTAATCCATAAGAAAAGTTGTTGATCAAGCAATAGCAGCTCCGCGAGCACGTAAGAGGAATTTTCAACAAAGCTAGCAAACAGGGGTAATTCTTACATTTGACGCCAATCAGCTTAGAGCGATGACATTGATAAAATCCATATCTGGCATACGGGGCACCATCGGTGGCAACGTGGGCGAAAATCTAACGCCCCTGGATGTAGTGGAGTGCACTGCAGCATACGGTTCCTGGATTCGAAGTCAGACTTCCAGTCGAGCGAAAGTGGTAGTTGGTCGCGATGCCCGCATATCCGGTGCCATAGTCCATCAATTGGTAGTATCTACGCTCATGAGTCAGGGCATAGACGTCATTGACCTGGGATTAAGCACAACACCAACCGTCGAGTTGATGGTGAAATGGGAACAGGCAGCCGGCGGCATCATTCTGACCGCAAGCCATAATCCCAAGGAATGGAACGCCCTGAAGTTTCTTAATCAATACGGAGAATTTATCTCTAGTGAAACTGGAATTAAAATACTCTCAAACGCTGATAATAAGGAATTTACCTTCTCTAGTGTTGATGATCTAGGCACTGTTCGAAAGCTTGATAATGCGATCGAGAGACATATTGATCATGTTTTCACACTTCCTCATGTAAACCGCGAACGGATAAGGGGTAAATCGTATAAGGTAGCGGTAGACGCCATCAATTCTACGGGGGCCATTTCGATCGTTCCTCTGTTGGAGGCGTTGGGTTGTGAGGTCATATGCCTACATGCTGAGATGACTGGTGATTTTGCCCATAATCCGGAACCACTCCCTGCCCATCTAAAAGAATTGGCAGAGGCGGTGACTGACCATCAATGCGATCTGGGAATTACAGTCGATCCTGATGTAGACCGTTTGGCTTTTGTATGTGAGGATGGATCGATCTTTGGTGAGGAGTACACCATCGTAGCCTTGGCTGAGCATATACTGAGTCATGCCCCTGGAGGCAGCACCGTCAGTAATTTGTCTTCGACGATGGCACTCCGAGTTTTGACGGAATCACACGGTGGAAGATACTTTGCCTCTGCCGTTGGAGAAGTCAATGTAGTTAGGAAAATGAAAGAATGTCAGGCGATATTCGGAGGAGAAGGTAATGGAGGTGTAATTTATCCTCCCTCCCACTATGGAAGAGATGCTCTTGTTGGAGTTGCATTATTCTTGACTATGATGGCGGAGCGAAATTTAACCCCCCTGGAAATACGAGCTATCCTTCCCAGTTTCTTCATCGCCAAGCGAAAGGTGCTTTTAACCCCTAATCTTGCGCCCGATGATGTCCTCTCAAAACTGGCCATAAGGCACTCGGATACTGACCAGGATCGAACGGATGGTCTGAAGCTCCTGTATCAGGATCAATGGGTCCATATGCGGAAGAGCAATACCGAACCGATCATCAGAGTCTATGCCGAAAGCAAAAGCGAAGAGAAGGCCGCAGACCTTGCCGATAAATTTGTAGCAGAAATTAAGACCATATCATGAACCATGTATATCTCGACAACGCGGCTACTACACCTCTTCATCCCGAGGTGATAGAAGCCATGACAGAAGCCATGAAATCCTGTTATGGCAATCCGTCCTCGATACATGCCATGGGACGTCAATCAAGGGCACTCATTGAGGGTGCTCGTAAAGAAGTAGCCGGCTATCTCAATGCATCACTCGGTGAAGTTTTCTTCACTTCTGGTGGTACGGAAGCTACCAATATGGCCCTAAAGTGTGCGGTACGCGACCTCGGAGTTCGTCGCATTGTCACGTCCCCGATTGAGCATCACTGTGTGTCTCACACCATTCAACGATTGATCAAAACTGATGATGTCGATCTTCAGCTTGTCAAGGTTGATCAGTATGGCCGACCAGATTTATCGCATTTGAATCAAATCTTGGCCGGTGGAGATGCAAAGACGCTGGTAAGCCTCATGCATGCAAACAATGAGATCGGAGTGCTTTCAGATATGCAGAAGATATCCGAAGCATGTCGTACCCATGGAGCACTTTTCCACTCAGACACGGTACAGACCTTCGGACATTTCCCATTTGATCTTCAGGATACTTCAATCGACTTCTTAACCGGTTCTGCCCACAAATTTCACGGCCCTAAGGGAATCGGAATCCTCTACATTAACGGGGATGTGTCTGTAGATGCCTTTATGGACGGTGGTAGTCAGGAACGCAATATGCGAGCGGGAACCGAGAATTTGGCTGGAATTGTCGGTCTTTCGACGGCACTGAAACTGTCCATCGCTTCGATGGCTGAGACGCATGATCGATTGCGTGGCTTGCAAAGAAAACTAATGTCCGGACTTACGGGAATTGACGACCGCATTGTATTTCATGGCGACCCTACCGGGGAGTCACTATACACCGTGCTTAATGTTGGATTCCCTGCCTGTGAGGAGACGGAGATGATGTTGCTTAATCTTGACATCGAAGGCGTATGTGCCTCTGGGGGAAGTGCCTGCTCATCGGGTGTCGATGTAGGATCACATGTGATTGCTCATCTCTATCCTGATTTTTCAGGTACCGCTATTCGCTTCTCTTTTGGGGCCCAGAGCTCAGAAGAAGATGTCGAATTCCTCTTGCAAAAAGTGCATAAGATTCTACAACCGTCGTAGGCTCTAGAGTCTGCTCATCTTACTTCTTCCGCTTGATCTTATTCAGGTGGGCATCCTTTCCATACAAGGCCTTGACCCGCTTGTTATAGGCACGAGCGGCGTCTTCCGCTGTCTCAAACATGCCGATGTGCACTGCCTTTCCATTAATGGTTATGATGGCCCGATACTTATTATTTTCAATATAGACGCCCGTGTAGCCCGTCTTACTGGCCGTCTTTCGTTTTCGACTGCTCGTGGATCTTGTCCGCCATTCTAAGTTTTCCAATCGACAGTCCAGCTTATTGCCATTTATTGCTCCCACTAGATTGCGTTCGTTAGATTCGGGCTTCTCTAGAAACCGTTCTGCTATATATCTATGCAGGTAGATGGTCTCCACCTTGTAGTGCCCTGTGGATTTTCGCCAGGACTTTTGAAATACAGCGCACCCAGAAGAGTGCTTCCGTAAATTCTCAATGAAATTAATCTTGGCCAGATAGGGATCTGTCGACAGATGATCGTACACGGCTGCATCTAACAACACATCCTCTTCAGCATTCTTCAATTTTACCTTGTATAGCAAGAACAGACGATTTGATAAACCGATAAACAGGCCCCTTGGGGAGCGTGAGTTGTCCGCACTTGGTTGAGAGAGGTTTCTACGGATTCTAAAGGTGCTTAAAATATTTTAAAATTGCAATATGAATTCTCAGTTGCTTATGCGTCGGACCTTTGACTTGGCTATGCGTGGCAGGGGCTTCAACAAAACCAATCCGATTGTCGGAGCGCTGTTGGCAGATCAGCGCGGAAGGGTTCGCAGCGAAGGCTTCTACCGTCGTTTTGGAGGCCCGCATGCTGAGGTAGACTGTTTGGCAGAGATCATGGATGTAAGTCCCATGGAGCACTTGTATGTGTCCCTAGAGCCTTGCAACATCGTGGCCAAAACTCCTCCCTGTTCACAGCTGATCCTGGAAAAGAAAATCAAACATCTTCATGTCGCATGTGTAGATAGTAATCCAGATATCGCTGGATCCTCACTTCGTTACTTGCAGCAAGCCGGTATTGAAGTGGAATCCAATGTTGAAGGCAAGACAGGACAAGGGATGCACAGACAGTTCTTTGTCAATACTACGCACAAGAGGCCGTACATCATTCTAAAATGGGCAGAGTCTAAGGATGGTTTTGTGGGGCGATCTGGAGAGAGAACCAAATTGTCTAATTGGGCTTCGGACATTCTCGTCCACCGTTGGCGCGCTGAATCGGATGCCATACTGGTCGGTACAAATACTGCTCTGGTGGACAATCCGCAACTGAATGTACGGCACTACTTTGGGGCAAATCCAACACGCATCGTGCTTGATCGATCAGGTTTGATTCCCCGTGACAGTCGAGCTTTACAGGGTACTCAGCAGACCTATCTGCTGGGAAAGGAAGACACAACCATCACAGCCGAGCACCTCTCCTCGATTAAGTATGACGACACGACTCCCCTAACGAGCATCCTGACCTCACTTTATCAAAAAGATGTCGGATCCATCCTCGTAGAAGGAGGCCCGACAGTGCATCAGTATCTCTATGAAAACAACTACTGGGATGAGATCCGGATCATCCGTAGCCCTATTCTTCTTGATGACGGCATTCCCTCGATCAAACCGGTCCAGCCGATCGGTGAGAAGCTATGCCTTTTGAATGATGAGGCTGTCTGCATCTTCCGTGAGACTAGTGCCGCCACATAAGTGCGTCGCATCACATCTTGCATCTGCTCTTGAGAGCTTAGCAAGCATCCGTACCCCTAGTCCAGTTGGCATGTTAAAGTTCATTTAAAGGCTGACAGCTCTGGGCGAACAGTCTTGCTATTATTGTTCTTTACTTGTTATTTCGCAATCAGATATGAGAAGTTCTCTATATACTCATCGATTTGTACCTCGAATGGTACTAATGACCTTGATCGGTGTCATGTCTTTGGTATTGCATGCACAGGACTTAGAGATTAAGTGGATGTCCATCGAGGAGGTGGAAGATGCCATGGCCCAGGAACCTCGGAAAGTGATGGTGGACATCTATACCGATTGGTGCACTTGGTGTGTAAAGATGGATCAGAGCACTTTTCAGAATCAGCATATCGTCAAGTACATTAATGAGCATTATTACCCGGTAAAATTTGATGCCGAGCAAAAAGAGGACCTTGCTTTTCAGAGTAAGACCTACTCCTATGTGCGCAATGGATTGCGGGGATACCACGAACTTGCTGTCGAATTGACAAAAGGAAGATTAAGCTTCCCGACCGTCGTTTTTCTCGATGAGGAATTACGAAATATTCAAGCGATCCGAGGTTTTCAAACGGCACTTAGATTTGAGCAAATCATGACCTATTTTGCCAATGACTATCACAAATCCACGCCGTGGAAACGCTACAGCGAAAATTACATGCCTGTTTTAGACAACGGCAATTAATCTGATACTAAAAAAGTCGGGTTCGCTTCCTTCTGGTAGTTTTCACGCCTAAGGCTCCTAAAATACCGCGGGTCAGTTCACGAGCAAGGGTCCTTCCGAGTTCGCGAGAGGTATTGTCAATCGTACGTTCCGCCACGGTTTTTCTAGGCCGGCCTCTTCGTGATGTCTTACGCGCCTTTTCCTGCTGCTTGCGCAATTCTTCCTGGTGTTCGGCCTCCCGAGCAATCTCAATTTTATCACCAAGTATTTCATATGCACTCTCGCGATCTATATCCTTATTGTACTTATCCACTAGATAGGATTCCCGCGTGATGTAATTGACTTCTGATTCAGAGAGGACGTCCATCCTTGATTGCGGGGCACGCATCATTGTCTGAGCAAGAGGTGTCGGAATTCCATCTTCATTCAATACCGTCACCAATGCTTCTCCGATCCCCAGTTCAGTCAGTAATTGATCGATGTCGTAGTAGTCACTAAGAGGGAAATTCTGAGCGGCTAGCTTTATCGCCTTTCGGTCCTTGGCAGTAAAAGCACGCAAGGCATGTTGGATCTTAAAACCAAGTTGTCCCAAAACGTCGTCTGGCACATCGGCGGGATTCTGTGTGATAAACACAATGCCGACACCTTTGGAACGAATCAGCTTGATGATCGCTTCAATCTGATCCAAGAGTGCATCCGATGCCTCCTCAAAGACCAAATGAGCCTCATCGATGAAAATCATCAATTTGGGTTGTTCTATGTCACCTTCTTCAGGGAATGTAGCGTAGATTTCTGCCAGCATCTGTAACATAAACGTGCTAAACAGCCGTGGTCGATCTTGGATGTCGGTCAGCCGAACGATCGAAATGACCCCCTTTCCACTTTCATCTATGCGCACCAGGTCGTCAACTTCAAAACTTCGTTCTCCAAAGAAAAGCTCACCGCCCTGCTGCTCCAATTCAATGATTTTACGCATAATAGTGCCTACCGATGCCGAGGATACCCGGCCATACTCCCCTTCTATCTCTTTCTTGCCTTCGCCGGTAAACCACTGAAGCGTCTTCTTAAAATCTTTTAGATCCAGTAGTGGAATGGACTGATCGTCGCAGTACTTAAAAATCACTGCAACAATTCCTTGTTGGGTTGTATTCAGGTCAAGAATCTTCGAAAAAAGGACTGGACCAAACTCCGTTACCGTCGCTCGTAAACGTGCGCCCTTTT
>JAHQVP010000350.1 GCA_019634275.1 Saprospiraceae bacterium | reverse complement strand
GCCCTGCCAGTAGCTTGTACTTGCCCTTGCAAAAGGGAGATATCCTGTTTAAACTGGACCATGGCCTCCACGTCCTGCACTGGAATGGATTGATTACCCAATGGTACTACCCGAAAAGTCTGAGGAGATCCCAATGCCTTCTTGACTCCTCCTTCCTCAATCTCAAGCTCCACCGTATAGGTTCCCGGTGCCACAGCATGCCCCTGACGGACACCTGCAAATGGGTTGTAAAAGCTACTCTTATTCAAACTGACTGGTCCTTTGGGGGCATAACGGAGATCCCAGGTTAGCTGATTGATGCCTGCCTTTACGCCACTATTCAGCACTCTGACGATGCCTCCTTCATGATCTCTTATCGTGAATACCAATTGTGCTTTTTCCTCCTCTTGCTCTGCTACTAACGCTTCGTAAGAAGGATAGGATTCCTCGTTCTTCCTTCTCACGTCGGCAAGCGTTTCCTTCTTCTCTTTCAGGTAGTAACGGAAGAGTGCTTTAGGGCCCATGTTCTCACCTTGATAATAACTATCCCCTTGAAAAGCTTTGCCTGGTAAGCCATAAGGATGGGCCGGCTCCCAGATCTTAGCATCGCGAACGGAAAACAGGGTGCCTTCCGTTGCTAGCAAATCTTCAGACAACGAACTCAATGGCGCGTAATCATCCAACACATAGAATCCCCGACCAAATGTCCCCAATACCAAGTCCCCTTCTCTTTCTTGTATGGCAATGTCGCGCACTGCAATGGTAGGCAGGCCTGATTTAAGCCGCTTCCATTCCATCCCCATATCCAAAGAGAAAAACACGCCAAATTCCGTTCCGACAAAAAGCAAATCGGCACTTTGGGGATCCTCCTCGATCGTATAGACGGATCCGCGTTCTGGAAGATTGGCAGCAATGCTCTTCCAAGTGTTGCCTCCATCGGACGAAACCACCACGTACGGTCGGAAGTCCCCGTACTTATGATGATTGAAGACGGCATATATGACTTGCTCATCATGATGCGAAGCCAACACATCGTTTACATAAGACATCTCAGGTACGCCTTTTATGCCTTCGATCCTTGACCAGCTTTCTCCCCCATCTTTGCTGATTTGGAGAAGACCATCGTCTGTACCCACTACCAATAGGTTTGCGTCTAATGGACTTTCGCTAAACGCGACGATCGTGCCGAATGGAGAAGTCGACGAATTCTTCATGACCGCATCAATTGATTGGACTTCGCCCATGACCTTGAGGGCATTGCGATCGATCTGCCCCGTTAGGTCTCCCCCTAGGGTTTTCCAACTTTGTCCTCGATCATCCGATCGGAAGAGCTTGTTGGCCGCGAAGTAAATGCGCTGGGGAACATGGTGGCTGACCTCGAGTGGGGCATCCCAATTCCAACGATAGGCATCTTCGCCTTCTGCCGGTTTAGGTTGGATCCCGACTTCCTCACCACTCAGTTTATCGTACCTGACCAGCACACCATACTGCGATTGCGCATAAATGATGTTCGGATCCTGGGGATCTACCTGGCTTTCAAAACCATCCCCTCCATGTGTAATAAACCACTCATCATTTGCAATCCCATTGCCACTGATGGTCCGGCTAGGGCCTCCCAGAGAGAAATTATCCTGCGTTCCTCCATAGATATTGTAGAATGGCTCGGCATTGTCCACCGCTACTTTATAAAATTGTGTAACTGGTAGATTGGCTTTGAAGTGCCAATTCTTTGCAGCATCCCAGGTTTCATAGATGCCACCATCACAGCCCACCAACCAGTGGTCTCCATCCAGCGGGTCGATCCACATGCAGTGGTTGTCGACATGCTTGTAGTCTTCTCCGACCGGTCGAAACGACTTGCCGCCATCAGTGGACACCTGCATCCAGGTATTCATTGCATAGATCACATCAGGGTCTTTGAGGTCAGCGATGATTTCTTGATAGTAGTTTCCACTGGAGGTATAGCTGCCTCTTTTACTCCAACTGGCTCCTCGGTTAGTGGACCTGTAAAATCCACCCTTGCCTTGAGCAGCCTCGACGATGGCATATAGATATTCAGGATTTGCAGGAGATATCGCCAGTCCTATCCTGCCCAGATCCACTGAAGGCAGGCCTTTGTTGACTTTCTGCCACGAGCTTCCACCATCCGTAGTTTTGTAGATCCCCGATCCTTTACCACCACCGACGTAGGTAAAAACATGGCGTCGACGCTGACGCATGCTGGCATATAAAACATCTGGATCGCGAGGGTCCATCACAATTTCGTTTGCCCCCGTGTGTTTATCCACTTCAAGAATGAGCTCCCAGTTCTCTCCACCATCTACGGTCTTATACACACCTCGCTCACCACCTTCATTCCAAAGTGGGCCTATAGCAGCCACATACACGATATCCGAGTTTTGGGGGTGTACCACGATCGAGCCGATATGCTCTGAGGACGTTAGTCCCATGTTTTTCCATGTAGATCCTCCATCCTCAGACTTGTAAACCCCATCGCCATACGCTACGCTGCGCTGATTATTATTTTCTCCACTGCCTACCCAGACCACGTTGCTATTTTGCGGATCAAGAGTCACGCATCCGATCGAATAACAACTCTCACCATCAAACAGTGGCTTGTAGGTATTGCCCGCATTTTCTGTCTTCCATACCCCTCCGGAAGAAACGGCCACATAGTACTCCTTGGGATTGTCTGGATTTACAGCAAAGTCAGAAATGCGACCACTGGTAATGGACGGACCAATGCTTCTAAACTTTAGCCCGCTCATTCCGGTCTTTGACAAGAGGCTGGATTCGGCTGGCTTAGCATCCTCTTTATCTTTCGTGCGCTGTGCCGAGAGGGTTAAGCTAAACAGGGACAGCACTAACAGTGAGGTAAGTGTTCTCAACATTTGATGATCGTTTTATTCGTTCGGTAATTCCCAACCATTGTGATAGATCGGTGTGATGGCATTATTGGCTTCATGATCAGATCCAAAATCACCCTCTTGCGCATTCCAATAGACCTTTCGTCCAGTTTGGTAAGCTACATTTCCCATGTGCGCATTAATGGCAGCGACACTGCCCGACTCAATTCCACATGCCAGAGAGTCGGGTTTGTTTTCACGGATGGCATCGACAAAATTTTGAGCATGGTCATCCAGATAGTTGCGACCGCCAGGTCTGCTTTGTTTCGGGAGTCCTTCAAGCTTATTTCGTCGAATGCCGTCTTCTCCACCAATGGTTTCGGGGATAAGCTCCCAGCCCTGGCGATTGAGGACCAAAGTTGCCTCGTTGCCAATGAAGGCAATGCCCTCTGTCCGACCATAGTTTCCGCCATCAATTCCGGTAGCGTGTTCCCACAGCATATTAAACTTGTCATACTCAAAAACTGCCTGTAATGTATCTGGAGTCTCCGAAGCATCGTTGGGGTACGCTAGTTTTCCGCCGGATGCCATCACCGACTTGGGTGCAGTTGCATTCATCGCAAATAAGGCAATGTCGATTTCGTGGACTCCCCAATCCGTCATCAGGCCGCCTGCATAATCCCAAAACCAGCGAAAATTAAAGTGGAATCGATTGGGGTTAAAAGGACGTTTGGGAGCTGGTCCCAGCCACATATCGTAATCTACCCCATTCGGTGCTGAGCCGTCGGGTACCACTTTCACTGGCTTCATCCATCCCTGGTAGGCCCAAACTTTGACCAGGCGGATGTTGCCAAGCTTGCCCGATCGCACGAAATCGATGGCGTGCTTATAGTGAACTCCGCTGCGCTGCCACTGTCCGATTTGCACCAAGCGATCCGAATTGCTCGCTACCTTGAGCATGCGATTGCATTCTTCGATGGAATTGGCCAAAGGTTTCTCGCAGTACACGTGCTTGCCGGCCTGTAAGGAATCAATAAGATTGAGACAGTGCCAATGATCTGGTGTGCCGATGATGACCGCATCAATGTCTTTGCGCTCCAGCATCCTCCGATAATCGCCATACAGGTCCGGCTTAGTCCCCTGAATCTTCTCCGCATCCAGGGCACGTCGGGCGAGCACGTTGGAGTCGGCATCGGCAAGAGCCACACAGGACACGCCATCGATCTTCAGATGGGCACGCATGTCCGACCATCCCATGCCATTGCAGCCAATGACACCAAATCGTAATTCATCATTGGCACCTAACACCCGTTTGACCAAGGGTCTCGGGACGGTAAAGCCAGCGCTCACCAGAGCACTCTTCTTAACAAAGGATCTTCTTGTGTACGTCATACTGTATTTCCTTAGCAGTACGGTAAGATAGTTAACTTGATGATCACCATTATTTACTTTGATGCTTGATATATATCTCCAGACGGGCCTTCTCATAGGCGTGATTTGTCTGGCTTTGTGGATTGCGTCTTTAGTGCTGCGCGATGTAAGCATCGTTGATCGGTTCTGGGGCCTTTTCTTCATCGTTGCTGGATGGTCTTATTTCCACCATCAGCCTGAAACAACCATGCGATCCTGCATAGTGATGGTCTTGCTATTCATCTGGGGCATTAGGCTTTCCTTATACATTACGATACGCAACTGGGGCACAGACGAAGATTATCGCTATGCTGCGATGAGAGCTGCCGCAGGTGGTTCATTTTGGATTGGCAGCCTATTCAAGGTATTCTTGCTGCAAGGCTTCTTGGCATGGGTCATATCCAGTACACTGCTCGCCGCTATGAGTGGTTCAACAGGCCTCCATCTTGTCGATGGCCTTTCTCTCCTCGTCTGGATGATCGGCTTCATTTTTGAAGCCGGGGGCGATTTTCAATTGAGCCGTTTCAAGTCCAAGCCTGAGAACAAAGGAAAACTCCTAACCAAAGGGCTATGGAAATACTCAAGGCATCCCAATTACTTTGGTGATGCCGCCTGCTGGTGGGGATATGCGCTATTTGCTCTGGCAGCGGGTCAATGGTGGGGAATAGGTGGTACTGCCCTGATGACCTACCTGCTGCTCCATGTATCGGGAGTGGCACTTCTCGAAAAAGATCTGAGGGTCTCTAAGCCAGGATATGAAGACTACGTTGCAAATACTCCTTCCTTCTTTCCCCTATCCTTTAAACGAAAATCATGATTCGATTCAGTCACACCAGTCCAATCCTTCCGGTGTCCGATATGGAACGGACGCTAAAATTCTATCGGGACGTCCTGGAATTTGACACGATCTGGCGATGGGATCAACCCACCACAATAGCGAATGCCGGTCGCCCAGATTGCAAAATGCTATTCAAGTTGTCGAAGGAAGAGCACCTGCGGACCCAGGGTCTAGAAATAATGGTTTTTCTCCACGGCGTGAAGCCGTTTTGGGATTCGATAAAGGACAAAGACCTGTTGATCATAGATGAAATCGAGACAAAACCTTGGGGACTCACCGAATTTTGCGTCAAGGATATCAATGGATATTTGCTTCGATTTGCAGAGACCCTATCCGAGGTCAAGGATGAGCGTATTCCGCCATGAACGAATGCAATCTCTCCGGGTGATTCCCGAGTTACCATTGGCCAGCCGTCGCTACTGAGGTGATAGAGCCAGGGCGTACACCATGGCCAGCGAATTCGAGACCGAGGTCCAACGGTCTCCACCATTGTGGCTGGCATAGAGATTGCCCGTGGTGGTCCCGAAAATCACTTCCTCCTGGTGACTGATCAGCGCATGTCGATACACGATGTCATATGACAAGGAAGGTAGGCCTCGATCCAATGTTTGCCAATTCCGCCCCCCATCTGTGGTCCGACAAATACAGAGTTTCCGGTCTACCGGTACTCTCACGACATCGCTAATGCCTGGAGCTACCCAAGCTCGCTGGGGGTCGGCATGGTCCACAGCAATAGCAAAACCAAAATTAGCCGGGCCTTTTAATGCGCTTACATCGTCCCATTGCTCTCCCGCATCCGTAGAACGAAATATTCCACAATGATTCTGCTGCCACATCACGCTGCGATCCGCATCGCAGGCCAGGAGCAAATGTGGATCATGCCCTACCTCCGCTGCCGGGTTAGGCAGAAAATCGGCTCTGAGTCCCTTGTTCTTCACTGACCATGTTCGCCCACCATCTGTCGTCTTATACACGCCACCACAACTAATGCCGACATAGACCACATCCGGACAAGTGGGATCCACCACAATAGAATGTATACCTGGATGATCCATTCCGCCCCCAAACCATTGAGACCGCGATGGATGTTCCCAGAGTGATTGATTCAAGGCAGCATGGTGCTCACGCCAAAGGAACAATCCTCCAGGCACCGTCCCTATCCAAAGGGATCCATCTCCACGAGATGTACTCTGTAAAGACCAAATGTACTTCAGTACGGCAGGCTCCTTGGCATTGATCATGGAGCCTTCCGGATACCTAGGGGCCGGCAATTCTTCCCACGAGGATCCTAAATCAAGGGATCGATGCAGCTTAAAGCCCCAATGCCCGTGATCGAGGGCTACCCACCAATAGGAGGTTGTTGGGTCACAGTACACCAATGCCACGGGCACCCCTAAAAAATGATCGGCCTCAAATGACCAGCCCTCTGCTGTTTTATGGAAGACAATGAGTCCCTTTCTTGTTCCAACCAGCAATCTGTTCATCGACTGCATCTTAGCCACCAGATAGTGCTTGCATGATGAAGATCTCTTTGACGCCCGCTAATGAATCACTCAAGGTCTCCCTATCTTGTACCAAAGCATCATCAAGAAAGATATTTACATGCTTGCGCAATGCTCCGCGCTCATCTACGATGTAGTCCCTAAATCCAGCGTGTTGTTGGGTTATCAAATCGAGGATCTCCGACAAGCTGGTCGCCTCCACATCCATAGGCCTCAGATTTGGGTAAAACCGACTGAGCGCATAGGTGAAATTGAGTCGAATCGAGGTCGGATTTTGGATCATATAATAGTACCTTAACGCTTTTAAAAATACAGCTTGAAAATTGGCTTTTCAAGCGAACCGTAGTGTACAAGTTAAATACTCAAAAGAATGGGGCAGCCTCCATGGTTGCCAGCGATAGCGTCGACGATCTTAATGACTTTCGCATCAAGATCTTTCGCATTGATGCCGTTGCCTCGACCTTACCACCCATTATTGGGCTAACCATTTTCGGCTATCCTGTGGAGGATAATCCAGGCGTATTAATCACCACAGGAGGATTGCTCACATTGGTAGTGGTCGCCTATCTGCTTGCGCGAAAAGGAACCTTTGAATACGCCAAATGGATCCGTGTATTAGGAGTCTTACTGGGAGTCATTGTCGCCAGTTATTACTTCCCCTTTTACCAGCATGAGTATCTGTTTCTACCCGTTATCGTGCTGTCGCTATTCCTAAGTTATCCTTTTGCCAACGTCAAACATTCCTATGTCTCGGGAGTAGCTCTGGTCATTGCCATGTTTGCCTTGATTCTAATCGAAGATCAAGCTGTGATGGATCCGAGATACAATTTATTCAACAAGGTGCATCTTGTGGCTGTCACGTATTCTTTCTTCGTCGGTATTCTTATGACGGCCTTGATCCAGCACAAGTCCAATCTTCTGCTTCGAAAAGACCAAGTGGTCATCGAGCGCAAAAATGCCCAGTTAGAAAAATACATCGCCTCCAATGTCCAATTGGAGCAGTTTGCCCACATCGCATCTCATGACCTGCGCTCGCCCTTGCGAACAGTATCCAGTTTTGCGGGACTTCTCCAGCAGAAATCTACCGGAAAGCTGACGGACAGAGAAAACGAATATGTTCACTACATTCAGGAGGGTGTGCAGAGCATGTCGCGTCTGATCGACGACCTATTGATGTATTCCAAAGTCAATTCCCAACAGTTACAATCAGAAGAGATTCAGATTGATGCCCTCATCAAAGAAATTCTGTTTTCCCTTTCGTTCTCTATTGAGCAAAGCGGTGCTATGATAGACTATGAGAGTGGTGTAGAGGTAATTACTGGGGATCCCGTCAAGCTAAAGCAGGTCCTCCAAAATTTGGTTTCGAATGCGCTCAAATTCGTGGACAAGCAAAAACCGCTGATCGAAATACGGATCGCGCAGACGGGGGACGACGTCTTCTTTTGCGTCGCAGACAATGGCATTGGAGTCCCTGAAGAATTTTATGACGATATCTTTGAGCCCTATCGCCAGTTGCATTCCAAAGACAAATTTGAGGGATCGGGCATGGGCTTGGCCATTTGCAAAAAGATCATTGACCAACACGGTGGACGTATATGGATAGAACCTCATACAGATAAGAGTGGGAGTCGTTTCTGCTTTACGATCCCATCCAAGGCCCTGGCGAACGTTTTTTAAGTATCTCGCTATCGGCATTTCGCGAGATCGTGTACATTGCATCATGCTACAATTTCAAAAAATGCTTTTGTGCTTGCTTCTAGCGTCTGCCTGTGGTGGTCCGGCTGAGAAGAAAGCGGTGATTGAAGACACGGCACGCATTGGATCGATCGAGGTAATGGACGAACGAGCTCTTCAATATGTGGACAGGAACCAACAAATGGAAGTGCTGGCAGAAGGTCACGAATGGACAGAAGGACCTGTTTGGCTCCCTGCTCAAAATATGTTGCTCTATTCCGACATTCCACGCAACTCAATCTATGCCTGGCAAGAAGGAAGAGGGTCTGAACTTTATCTAAAGCCATCCGGATATACGGGAAAGATAGAACGTGTTGGTGAGCCCGGCTCCAATGGTCTGCTGCTGGACCCAGAGGGCAAGTTGGTGCTGTGCCAACATGGCGATCGTCAAATTGGACGTCTGGTAGGAAGCCTAGAAGAGCCAGCAGCCGTCTACGAAACGGTTGCCGATCGGTGGGAGGGGCAGCGGTTAAATAGTCCAAATGATGCCGCATATCACAGCAACGGCATGCTTTACTTTACGGATCCACCTTATGGTTTGGAAAAGAACATGGACGATCCCACCAAAGAAATCCCGTTTCAGGGAGTCTATCGAATCGGAAAAGATGGCAGTGTAGAGCTCCTCATAGACAGTATTACCCGTCCGAATGGGATCGCGTTTTCACCAGATTTTCTGTCCATGTACGTGGCATGTAGTGACGGCTCGAAAGCACAGTGGCATCAATATGCCCTCAGCTCAGAGGGAGACATATTGAGCGGTCGCGTGCTGCATGATGTCACATCGTACGTAGGAAAGGAAAAGGGACTTCCCGATGGTTTGAAGGTGCACCCGGACGGAACGCTCTTCGCTACTGGTCCTGGAGGCGTCTGGATACTGTCCGCGGAAGGAACCCCACTCGCCCTCATCCGTACTGGCGAAGCCACCGCAAACTGTGCCTTTGACGACGACTACAAAAACCTATATATCACGGCGGACATGTATCTCCTTCGTTTGCCACTAAAGCACTAGCCGCTCATTATGAAGGTGCTAGTGGTTACGGGATCGATGGGCTTGGTCGGAAGTGCAACCATCTTGCAGATGGCCGATCAATTTGATCACATTGTTGGCGTGGATAACGACGCTCGGCAGGCCTTTTTTGGTGCAGAGGCCAGTGGTTCAAAAAACCTCGAAGTGCTCCATGAACGGGTTCCACATTACCGACACGTAGATGTAGACATTCGAAACCAGGAACTCCTCAGTCGATTGTTTAATGAATTGGGAGCCGATGTGAGCCTGGTGGTGCACTCGGCGGCACAACCCAGCCATGATTATGCTGCACAGGATCCGGCGCTGGATTTTTCGACCAACGCCTTAGCAACACACTATCTCCTGGAATGCACACGCAAGTTCTGTCCAGAAGCAGTCTTCATCTTCACCTCTACTAACAAGGTCTATGGGGATCTGCCGAATGATTTGCCTTTGGTAGAATTAGAATATAGCTTCGAGCTAAAGCCTGATCACCCATATCACGATTATGGCATTGATGAAAGCATGTCGATCGACCAATCGACGCACTCGCTGTTTGGGGTATCCAAGGTAAGTGCAGATCTCTT
>JAHQVP010000349.1 GCA_019634275.1 Saprospiraceae bacterium | reverse complement strand
TGCCCAGGCGGCACCCTGCTCATGCCCAAATTGACCTCGCACTGCCCACGCTGTGCCCATGACGATGGCGGGAAGGAAGAGAAATTTCATCGCAGGGATCCCGTCCTTCATCTTTGGTTGTTGCGAAATCGCTCCATGATTTCTTGCCAGTTGGTAAAGATGACCTGCTCCTCCTCAAGAAAGGCGATTACTGCAGGATCTGAAAACATACCCGCTTCCCAGGCACGTTGCTGCCATGAATTGGTGATCTCCTTTAGCCCCTCAGTAAGAAGCGAGGGATGAAAGATTATTTCAGTAAGTCCGGGATTTAGGGAGTGTATCAGAATTTTGAATTTTTCCACTTTCTCCTCGTAGGTTGGGGCGGTCGGAACCGAAGCGAAAAAATCAAGCTTCGGCAAGGGGTACTCTTTCACTAAGTTGATCATAGTGTCGTCGATCGGGTAGCCCTGACGCTTAAAGCCAAGAACTACCTGGGGGTTGGACATGTCGATGACCATGGCAGGGATGTCATATTCTGCAGCCACTCTCAGGTAAGCCTCTGTAAATGCAGTGGAGCCGTAGAGCGTACCCATGTGTGTGTCGATGTGATCTGGTCGGTGCCCCATTTCGATCGATTTTTCGATTTGTGCCCGAACCTCTGCTTCTACCTCTGCCGCGGTGGCATGTTGTACTACTTGTGGCACAGAATGCCACAACATGCCGTCTTCATCATGCAGACCTGGGGACTGCTCCGCCCCGACCAGACCGCTCCAACGGTGTGTCTTCCATTCACTGGTCAATGTAAGATGAAGTCCAATATCTTCTTCTGGATGGGAGATTGCCCATTGGATGATGGATCCTGCATCTTCGCAGGGCATCATTACCGCCGCCGATTGAATATGATCTTGAAGCAGCATGGGCTTGACCGATTCATTTGCCTCTGGACACATGCCGATGTCATCGGCATGTAAGATGACGACCTTTCGATCTTTAGGGAATCCCAATTTCTGAGCCCAGCTCTGATAGCTTTGACTAGCCAAAGAACAAGGAAGCATGAAGGCAAGCAATATGATGGAATTGCCCAAGGAGAATTGTTTTCGAAAGATCATAAGACAAAACTTTAGAGAAAATTAATGGCAAATAAGATCATAATCCTATCAGATCTTGATGAAAAGATAAAGTAACTTGAATTGTGCTATTCATCAACATCAAAGAAAACACCAATCACATGAGTGCATTGCCTAGAAGACTCCACCTCTTCCTTTCCTTGCTTTTTATCTTCCTGATTGCTTCGTGCACATCAACAGACTCCCTCACCAAGCGGACCGCCGTCGATGAACGCATGTCCCTGATGAAGGAATATGTGTATTCCGATGATGGCATGTATGCATACTCCATTGAAGACGAGCTCAAAGGCCAGGGGTTTACTACAATCGTAGTCAAATTAACCTCTCAGAAGTGGCTGACTACAGCAGAGGTGAAAGATCCCATCTGGTGGCATTGGCTCACGTTGGTCGTACCGGACAACTATGCGGCAGAAACCGCTATGATTGTGGTGGGAGGAGGAAGTCGGACGCGGGCACAACCGAATGGTCCTGACGAAATCGCAGCTCAGTTGGCCATGGGGACAAATAGCATAGTGGCTGCATTGCACAACATCCCGAATCAACCCATAGAGTTTGTTGGTGATGACTATGGCCCACGAAAAGAGGACGAGTTAATCGCTTATGGCTGGAGGCAGTACTTAGAGGGAGGCGCTCAGATTGAGGATGCTAAGTGGATGGCGCGTTTCCCGATGACAAAAGCAGTAGTGAAGGCCATGGATGCGATTCAGGACTTGACGGCTTCGCGATCCACAATGCAAGATGTGAAGTCGTTTGTAATCACCGGTGGTTCCAAAAGAGGGTGGACTACCTGGACGACAGGCATAGTTGACGATCGGGTCGTGGCCATTGCACCCATTGTGATCGACATGTTGAATATGGTGCCCTCCTTTGAGCACCACTGGCAGGCCTATGGCTTCTGGGCACCGGCGGTCGGAAACTATGTAGAGGAAGGTATTATGGAGTGGCAGAACACCGTAGAATACGCCAAGTTGAATCAACTTACCGAACCCTACCAGTTTAGAGATCAACTTAAACTACCCAAGTTGATACTCAATGCGACTGGAGATCAATTCTTTCTGCCCGATTCATGGAAGTTTTACTGGGATGATCTTGTTGGCGAAAAACATCTCCGTTACGTTCCCAACACGGAGCACAGCATGGACGGGAGCGATGTATTGGAGACGCTGGGTTCGTTCTATCAATTTGTCCTGGCGGGACAGGAGAGACCTCGCTTTGATTGGTCTGTAAAAGAAGGAGCGCTGCACATCCAGACTGATCCTAAATTTCCACCTGCTTCACTCACCCTTTGGCAAGCACATAATCCTAAAGAGCGTGATTTTCGAACAACAACCATTGGTAAGGCCTACGAGTCTTCCAGCATTGACGTCAGGAGTGATGGGCAGTATCAGGTCACAGTGGATGCTCCAGACATGGGGTATACTGCCTACTTCGTAGAGCTGAGCTTTCCAGGATTAGGTCCTTATCCTCTAAAATTGACTACGGGTGTTATGGTCACTCCTGATAAATACGACCACGCACCGTATAGCAGCCCCATGCAGAAAGGTACTCCACTCAAGAAATAGAGCCCCCCCCCAGATTAGTAGCCCGGACGTCTCGAGTGCCTGATCATCTCCTTTGCCTTAGAGAGGAGCACTTCTCCTGTGTCTTCCCCCAGGCTGGTTCTCGTTATGTAATCATATACCCGAAAGCTGTCATAGTCCTGGCGGGTCAGCATATATCCGAAAGCATCGTTGGTCAGGCCGAGCAAAAAGTTCTGCTCGCCCTTCATCTTCCGCTTAAGGTAGTATCCGATATTGGGCAGTGCTTCACCAGGTATCGTGAGGAATTGCGCGGAGCCCACATTCAGAAGGTTCATGGTTGTCGTTACGCTTTTGCTGCTTGAATCATACGGAAGTTTGGAGGATTTGATGATGTCGATCATCATCGGGTTGGTCACGGGAAAATCAATCTGTGCGGACCATATCTGCAGATTTGGCCGCTTCTGCAATGGAGCTTCGTTTACCATACGAAGGGCCTCTTGCCCCAGTAGATTTCCAATTCTCTGACATTCCAAATAATCAGAAGCTTCATTCTTTGTGGCATGCTCCACTATTCGATTGTCTGCCGTGACCATGCCTCCCAGGGCGCCATTCATAAAAATGGCAGGTGCTCCAGTCTTTGCTTCGACATGATCATATAAGGGACCACAAAAATCCGGGCTTAAGATCCCCCTTTTAGATCCGATTACTTCTGGATGCATGGCGTAATTTATGAGAGTAGCGAGCACGTCAGTGGAATCGGAATCGGAAACGGCTTGCAACACATTGCACCTGGGATCATAGAGACGCTCCGCATAATAATTATATGCAATCTTGCCCTCGGCAATGCCTTCTGAAATTTTCAGATGCGCTGGTCTAGCCTGCCTGAAAGCTTCCTGAATGGCAGAAGCTGCTGCTTGTATGCATCGTTCGAGATAATCGAAATCCGCATGCGTTTTTCCTTCGCTGTCTACAAAAGCATACGCATCCGGAGCACTATGGGTGTGGGTGGACCCAATCAGAATGTGTTTTGGCGCTATTTCGGATACCCGTTCTCGGATCCGGTCCCCAAGTACCTTGGGCCATCCCAGATTGTCTATGCCTACGATGGCGGTAGATTTTTCTCCCTGCCGTAGGACCAGTACACGAACAAATAGATTCCCCTCCTTTCGTTCTACCGGTCTGGGAACACCTATGCCCCCAGAGACGGGCAGGAGCGGGTTCGGAGTGATGTTCCTGACGGCTGCGCCGACAAGCAAGGGCACATGGTGTGCGTCATCACCTCGAACCCAATTTTCAGAAAATGAAAAGTATCGAATGGATTCTTCCTGTGGTTTCTTATGCTTTTGTACAAAGGAGTATGTCAAGTGCACCTTTCCATTTTTACCTTCCCATAGCGTCGGATAGGCTGCGGTAGACTGCATAGACTCGTCTAGGTATACGTGGCGCATATAATGCCAGTTTTTGCCTTCGTCTTCCGACAAAGCAATCGCCAGCGAATGCCGGCCTGACTCAAGATTATTGTAGGCAATCACCCAATTCCCAGATTTTAAAGTGATGGCATCAGAACCTGATCCCGGATTGACCACATCAGAATCAAATGTTTTAGACCAGGTCAGGCCATTGTCCGTGGAGGTGCTCACCACATGTCGTTTTGGTGCGGGGCCGTTGTCTCGCATGTAGGCCACTAATGCTCCATCCCGCTTTGTAAAGGTAGATGCTTGAATGTTGGCAATTCCAACGATGGGTTTGCTGAATTTCCAATGCGCTCCTAAATCATCGCTGAGGGCGTAGATTGACATTTCCAATCCATCAGAATAAAGTGGTAAGATCATGCGTCCTTGGTGAAAAATGGCCTTGTTTTTGGTTTGCCAGCCCACTCGGCGGGACATGGGATATCCCATGGATTTCTGAAGGATGGTGCTGTCGGCCTGTTTCTCACGCCCACGGGCCATCATGTTTTTGCCTTCTGCCTTTGCCAGGATGCCATTTTTAAACTCCATCCATCGCTCCAGATCGCTCACCTTCATTCCATTGGCGATAAATTCATTTTCGATGTCCTCATAGGCTTGCCTGACATCAGAGACAAAAGCGTCATCAGGTTGTATGCCGAATTCAGTGCTGGAGCCTGGACGCACGTGGATCACATCTTGCCAACTCCATTTGGGAGCACCTTCGCTGAGATAGTCGGAGCTAATTCGGTACTTAATCAGTGACGACTCCCATTGGTTGGCCAAGACCGTATACCAGACCAGCCACAGCCTATCTTCAGGATCCAAAAATAGGACTGGATTTACATCTGGAAACTCTGGAACATCTGCCATTGGGAAGGGTTCGGACCATTCTTGCGTGCTCGCAGACTTTCGTGCACCCACAATGCGGACATCATCTGCCCACCGTTCTCCACTGCCTTGAAACCATGCTGCCAGAACATCGCCGTTGGGTAATTCTACTACGGTCGATCCATGGGTATGTTCGTCAACGGGATTGAAAATATCTTCACCAAAACTAACTTCCTGGCCTTGTGATGGTGGAGCGAGAGTAAGTGAGAAGAATAAAATAACGAGTGTTCTACACATAGTCCTGCGTTGCAAATTGATAGTTAATGAAAATAGCAATATTGTCTTTCTTGTTCCTGAGCGATGCCTCGACACGAGATGCACATCTTGAGTCTTTTAAATGACATGTTAATGAAAACCCAATGAGTGGTTAACCTTTCAGGATCGCACTCAAGGCAAGAAAATTCCGAATAGTTTTGGTCATTGATCCGGCTCGTGCCCTGGTTTTTTCCTATTGAAAATCCATGTGCAGACAGCAGGTAGATCTTCTATTCCGAGGATGTGTCGACAGTTAAAATCGCTTACATGTTATTGAATAAATTACCCTTGCTATTGATCGCATTGGCGACGTCAACCCTATTCGGACAGCAGTACGACGTGTTGACCGTGCAAGAGGACATAGTCCTCCCTGAGGATAGTCTTGAGAGCGCGTCCTTGCTGCATGCACTGGATGCTTTTTTATCTGGAGCACATAAAAATAGTCTGCAGCATGGAGTGCCAAATGCTGAAACTCAGATCTTAGTCGATGAACTTATTGACATTCCTCAGAACGACGCTCTTGACGATAGTACTTTCTTTACTCCCCATCTGACAAATGTAGTGCCTCTGGACACCAGTACATTTGGGCTTCATGTTGCCTACCTGGGAGTCAATGAGCAAACACCCATCTTGCGAGCACATTTTGAATTTATTGCCAAGAGGATCGACGGTGATTTTACAATTGAATCTCCACTCGCAGTGAGAACCCAGAATTGGAAATCCTGGAAGCTTCAAAACCATGTATTTCATTTCCCCTATGACATTGATGAGGAGAAGCTGCAGAGGTTTGCAGATTTTGTGATTTTCTGCGATACCAAACTGGATAACAATGAAAAGCAGTCTCATTACTACCTGTGCAAGGACGAGATCAACCCCTTGGAGCTCTTTGGTGTCCATTATAAATCTGATTACAATGGCGATCCGACCATCACCAGGTGGTCATCTGGGGACAAAGTGAAATTGCTTTGGGTGGCCAATGAGGCCCGTGTTTATGATTACAACTTGCATGATTTATGGCACAATAGGTTGGGTCAAGTTGTTTCGCGTAGAGATGTTCATCGAAGAGTGGATTGCCACATCGCGACCTTGTATGGCGGACTGTGGGGACTCAGCTGGGAAGAGTTGTTTCCAATGTTCAGCAAGCGATATGTTGTAGAAAGCAATGTGGATTGGTTGGATCATAAGTGGAAGAAGTCACACTTTGTGACACAAGGTGGACGAAAGAACTATACAGATGATTTTGTGGGAGCACTTCTGATTAGGAAAATTGAGAGGGAACAGAATTTTGAAGGCGTTTGGAAGTTGCTAAAAACCAAAAGAACCAAAGACGAAGCAGAGTATTTTAGTGTACTGGAATCCTTGGTAGGAATTACAAAGGATAATTACAACCTTGAAGTAAATGTCTTAATAGAAGAGGAAATGAAGAACCTTGGATTAATGGACTGATCTTGAGCAGAAGAGCAGGTATTGTGCATTATAAGGTTCGAATCTTAATGTTCCTAAAGTCAATCGGCTGCCCCTCACTTTGCAATGCAATGTGGCCCGATTTCAGCGGTTGGCCATCTATCTTGTGCTCGGGATCAAACCCATCCACCACACCACCTCCAATCGTAGGAGAAGAATACTGCAGGACCGTGTCCCCTTCAATAATGTGCTGAATTAGAGAATCACCATACACGATGAGCTCAGCAGAAACCCAAGCCGACGGATCGTATGTTTCGGAGGAAGAGGGAATGCAGTGCCGATCGTCGACTGCACCTTCGTACACGACGTCGGTGCCGGGTGAGCACATGTTGCCAGTAGGACGGTCTTGGTCCTCTTCGACTCGTGCCAGAAATTGCATTTCGACCGATATCGGCCAGTTCTGCTCCTTGAGCATGGTTCTTGGATCTTGAGAGTGAAACATCACCCCACTGTTTAGTACCGTATAACTCGGTGCTCCCGGATGCAACTCTCCTACAAATCGATATTCCATCTTGAGATGAAATCTGCTGAAGGGTACGTCATAGTAAAGGTGTCCAAAGCGATCGTTGTAGTCGCCTTCATATTGATCGTAACGTACTTGGATGATGGAGTCATTTACCCGAAAAGTCTGCCCGTAATTGACCCCACAATCGTAATGATGAATCTTGGTGGTCCAGCCTGATAGGTCTGTCCCATTAAAGAGAGAATCCCATTGAGGGACGTCCCTTTCCGACACCTGAGGATGGCAGGACATCAACAATGGAACTACGAAATATAGACTGATGGATAAGAACCTCATGATGCTTCAATTTTGATTGCAATGCAATCTAACTATTGCAGATCATTTGCAAGTAGATCGTAATCCAACTCGCAAAGATCTGGTTCAACCCAACCAGCACGTGCAGCATCAGAAGCCAAAACAGCTTTCGAATAGAAGGTCTGTAACCACTTTCCAGATGCCAGCCGACTATCCAGAAAGGCATTGATGACCGAAAACACATCGCCAGGACGATTTCGGATAAAATGTTCGATAGCCCAAATCCAAAGGAGTGTAATGGTCTCATGGTATCCGCTGGCAAAAGAGTTGCCAGTGCCCTTGGCGTAGTTGTATTCAATGATGCGGCACCTTAAGATGTGTGTCGCTTCCTCCTTACTGAATCGATGCAGATGCCAGACGGCCACAATAAGATGTGCTTCATGTGTCCAGGAGTCAGTGTTCAGTTCCTGATGTAGAAACTGGCTTACGGTTGACGTGATGTGATCTTGACTTCTACTCATTGATCTGCCCTGCAAAGATCCAAAATCAAGCGATCCCGTTTAAAGAAAGATGCCTGACATTCACCGAAGGATATCTACCATTCACCGAAGGAAGGAGCCCGTTTAACGGCAGCCATGTCGCCTAACTCCGCGGGTTCACTAACTTGTAGCATGATGGTAGATAAGCCTTTGCGCATTCTCTTTATCGAAGATGACACGATCGAGAGAATGAAGATTAATAGAGTTCTCAGCAAATTGGATGAAGATTATGATGTCACGGAAGTGACGGATGGGGAAGAGGCTCTGACCTATCTCCGTTCGGCACGATTGCTTCCGGATTTGATCATCATGGACTTGAACATGCCTCGGGTAAACGGTATTGACTTCTTGCAAATGCTAAAGTCGGATGACCGGATGAAGTATTTGCCCTGTGTTGTGCTCACGACCTCTAGCAATCCCAAGGATCTTCAACAATGCTACGAACTTGGAATTGCAGGCTACCTCGTGAAGCCTTTGAAGTATGAATCATACATCACAACCATCGAAAAATTATTAGCGTATTGGTCACTAAATAGACTTGTTACCAGATTATGAAAGGAATAGTTTTTACAGAATTTTTGGATCTCGTAGAAGAGAAGTTTGGGCTGATGACCCTGGATGAGATCATCGAAAAATCAGATCTTCCGAGCGGAGGGTCCTATACGGCTGTAGGCACGTATGAGTTTCAGGAAATGCTGCAGTTAGTAACCAATCTAAGTGCCGTCACCGGAGTCTCCGTTGACGACTTATTGATGACATATGGAGAGCATTTCTTTAAGGTTTTAGAAAAGAGCTATCCTCACTTCCTGGAGCAGTATCAGGATCCCCTTGGACTATTGTCGTCCATAGAAAGTCACATCCATGTCGAGGTGCGAAAAATCTACCCTGATGCGGAACTGCCAAAGTTTGAAGTCCTGGACTTGACCGAGAGCACATTAGTCATGATGTATCGATCGAGTAGAGCGCTGTACAAGTTTGGCCTGGGGCTGATGCACAGTACCTTTGCTTACTTTGGGGAGAAAGCAGAGATTGAGGCCGAGAAGATTGAAGAAGATGGGTCTGTGGTAAAATTCAGCATACATAAAATCTGATGTCCGATCAGGAGATCGCGGTCCTTAAGAGAGCCCTACAGCGTGAGCGGTTGGCACGCAAAAAGGCGGAATCCATCCTGGAGCAGAAGGCCAGTGAGTTATATGATACCTCGCAGGAACTAAAGAAGTCCAATCTCGCTTTGCAAAGTTTGCTGCGGGAGAAAAGCTCCGAACTCAAGGGTGTCTTCGAAAACCTGGTGGATGCCTATGTGGTCATGGATCTGTTTGGCAATGTTGTCAAGATGAACGAGGCGGCGGAAGACCTTCTTGGCTTTCGCATGGAGGAGGAAGAAGTAAACCTCATGTCAATGGCACACCCCTCGGAGGTGGATAGAGTAATCCAGGCTTTCGATAAACTGATGAAGGAGGACTCTGTGGCCAATTTTGAAGTGCGGATAAAGACACTTCGCGGGGAGTCTAAAACAGTTCATATCAATGCCAGCTTAATTCGAGATGAGCAGCACAAACCCATTGCTGCGCAAGGAATCGTGCGCGACATCACAGAACTGATGCAGCTGCAGAAGCAGAAAGAAGAACTACTCGAAAGCCTGGGACGCAGTAATGAGGAGCTGAGCGATTATGCTCACGTGGTGTCGCATGACCTTAAGTCGCCATTGCGAAGTATAGATGCCCTGGTTACGTGGATCCTTGATGACAATAAGGAGACTTTGGATGAAACCACACTCGCCAATTTTGACCTGATTAAGCAGACACTGGAGAAGATGGAACAGCTGATTTCGGGCATTCTGGAGTATGCTTCTGCCACATCCATGGATCAGAAGATGCTGGCCGTCAATGTCAGCGACCTTATCCATGGATCCATCCAAATGTTGCATGTGCCTCCAGGCATCCAGATAGAAGTGGATTCGGGATTGCCACAGGTGATGTGTCATCCAACAAAGATCCAGCAGGTCTTTCAAAATCTCATCGGCAATGCGATCAAGTATATGGACAGTGATGCAGGCCAGATCCACGTGGGATACCAGGAAAGAGACTCGCATCATGAATTCTTCGTCAAAGACAATGGACCTGGCATCGGACAAGAACATCATCAAACGGTCTTTAAAGTCTTTCAGTCCGTAAGCCCAAAGTCATCTTCCAGTGGGGTAGGGCTGTCCATTGTCAAGAAGGTGATCGAATTTCATGGCGGTAAAGTATGGCTGGAAAGTGTGCCCGATAAGGGAGCCACTTTCTTTTTTACACTAAAAAAGGATTTATGAAGATCGTTCAAATGACCAGAGCGGATGAGGGATGGAGGATGATCCAAGGGGAGCCTGCACAATTGAATGACCCCCTGGTGCTCGTTTTTGGCAATCGACAGGTTTTGGAAAGGGACAACATCTTTGCCGAAGTACGTGCTCTTTTTCCCTCAGGACAGTTGGTATTTGGATCCACAAGTGGTGACATCATTGGAGACGCCATCTTGATGAAGGCCGCTTCTTTGACCGCGATCGAGTTCGAATCGGCAACCTACAAGGTGGAGCATGCCGTGCTGGAAGACGGAAAGGATAGCAGCCATGAATGTGGTAGTGCACTTGGAGCAAGACTAAATGCTTGGAGTGACGATCTCCGGTATGTACTGGTGATTGCTGAAGGCAGCAGAATTAACGGCAGCAAATTGGTTAAGGGCATTAACGGTGCGATCGATGGTGATGTACTGGTCACCGGTGGATTGTGCGGGGACGATGATAGATTTCAGAAGACATTGGCTTCTTACAATGAGGCCCCCAAGGAAGGAGTCGTGGTTGCTGTGGGTCTATATGGTGAGGTAAGAACTTCGTTTTCTATTGACGGCGGATGGCTTCCATTTGGGCCTGAGCGTGTCGTCACCCGATCGAAGGAAAATGTGCTCTACGAGTTGGACGGACGATCTGCCCTGGATTTATATAAGGAGTATCTGGGCGAAAAAGCAAAAGAGTTGCCTTCGTCGGCCCTCTTGTATCCCCTCAATGTGAAGAGTGAGGCCCTGAGCCGCCCCATTGTTCGCACCATTCTGAATATTGATGAAGAGAATAAAAGCATGATCCTTGCAGGGGATATTCCCGAAGGTTCGCTGGTGCAGCTGATGATGACCAACGTAGATCAAATTGTCAATGCGTCAGAGGTGGCTGCTTCACAGGCATTGCAGCAGCACCACCAAAGTCCTGAATTGGTGTTTTGTGTGAGCTGCATTGGCAGGAAGATCATTCTAGACCAAAGAGCAGAGGAAGAAGTGGAAGAAGTTGTTGCCGTAGTGGGGAATCGTCCCGCCATAATGGGATTCTATTCTTACGGAGAGTTGGCCCCATTTCCCATGGAAAACTCCTGTAGACTTCACAACCAGACCATGAACGTCACCATGATCAGTGAGTCATGAATCGTCTCCTTGCCAGACAAGTCCGAAAGTTTCTTTCTCAGGAGACGAAGCAACACCCGGAAGTAACGCTCCTGCTGGACGCGGTGAACAGTTCCTACAACAATCACGACGAGCATTTCCAAATGCTTCAACGGGCCACAGCACTGAGCTCCAAAGAACTGTCCGCCGCAAACGAATCCCTCCGAGCCAAGACTAGGGAGCAGGAAAGTGCCCTCGATAAGATGAGGGAGATCGTAGGGTTTTTCAACATCCACATGGACGGGGATGCTCGTGCTCGGAAGGAGACAGATCTACTGGAAGTGGTTAAGAATCAGACCCAGCAGCTCATGGAACTGGATCAGCAGCGCAGTGTACTTCTACAGAAACTCGAACGACGAAATGAAGAGCTCAGTAACTATGCCCAAATTGTCTCCCATGACCTTAAGTCTCCGCTCAGATCCATTGATACGCTCTCCGCTTGGTTGAGTAATGAGTTCGATGAAAACATGAGCGAAGAAGGAAGAGGCTACCTTTCTCTGCTTCGTAAGAACGTCGAAAAAATGGAAGGTTTGATTGAAGGCATTTTGCAATATGCCAGCGTCGGGATGGATGCCATTCCTCCCAAAGAGATCAACTTGGAGGAACTAACGCGGCATGTGGTTGAAGTACTTAATCCTCCAGAGCGGATAAACATTGTCATTGGGCGATTGCCGACGGTCAGAGGCAATGAAACGGCTTTCCACCAGGTGCTGCAAAACCTGATTGGAAACGCGATAGCCTATAATGAAAAGGAGATGGGCAGGATATCCATTCAAGCTGTAGAACATGAGGATGATTGGTTGATTTCAGTGGAGGACAACGGCCGCGGTATCCGCGAAGAAGATACCCGAACGGTATTTGAGCCGTTTCGTCGGGTTACGAATGAGGGCGATGGCCTGGGATTGGGCTTGGCACTCACAAAGAAAATAGTTCAAAATATGGATGGTGAGATTTGGGTGCGATCAAAACCTCAGGTCGGCACCACCTTCTATTTTACCATTCGAAAAAATCTGTAGTATGGAAAAACCAAATTTGGATTATCTCGAGGACCTTTGCGAGGGCAAGGAGGAATCCGTACAACGACTGCTCAACGTCGTTAAAAAAGAACTGAAGGAAGAAGTAAGCACCTATGCTGAAGCCATTGCTTCAAAAGACTATGATTCTGCAGCACTCTGGGCCCATAAGATCAAGCATAAAATCGGTATTTTCGGTCTAGAAAATGGATACGCTTTGGCTCAAAAGCATGAATTACTTCTGCGTGAAGGCAAGAAGGATGCCCACGAGGAGTTTGAGCGTATTCTCAAAACCGTTCAAGATTTTGTTATTGATCTCTAGTGCATGCGCTGTATAGTAGTCGACGATGAAGCTACGGCCCGACTGATTATTTCCACCCTATGTGAGAGCTCGGAGGACTTGACGCTAGTGTCGGAATTCGAAAGCGGGATCGAGGCCATCAAGTTTCTTAATGCTGAAGAAGTTGACCTGATTTTTCTGGACATCCACATGCCCACATTTGATGGTATGGACCTGATCAAGACCCTGAAGGATCCGCCACAGGTTATTTTGACAACGGCGGACCCAAATTTTGCGATTCAGGCATTTGAGTTTGACTTTATTGTCGACTATCTGGTCAAACCGATAGAGAAGGAACGCTTCGAAAAGGCAGTCAGTCGGGCACGGAAGATGGGAAGCAATAAACCCAGAGGGCGGTCTGATGCGGCAGATGCCAGCGAGGAAAATCAGTTATACATTAACATCCATAGAAGGTTAATAAAGATCGACATCCCCAGCATCTATCTTATTGAAGCCAAGGGGGATTATATCTACATAAAGACAGAAGGGAAGGAATATAAAGTGCATTCCACCTTGACAAAGATCGAACAAAAATTACCAGCGGACGCCTTTCTCAGAGTGCATCGATCATTCGTGATCAACCTTTCGGAGATTGTCGACATCGAGGACAATAGTGTGCTGATCAAACGCGAGATAATACCGGTAAGCAGATCCAAACGACCTGAGCTCATGAAGCGGCTTAATTTACTTTAAAGAGTGGTTCTGCTTTGAAGTGCCATTGCATGCCCAATGAAAGTTGTGTATAGCGAAATCCTCCAGCAGAAGCAGAAGAAACATTGGTCGTCAACATCGAAAGATGGGTAGAGAAGCGATGCGATATACGGATGCCGAAAGTTCCTCTAATGCGATACGTGGCTTGCGACAGATCTCTGTCTATGTTTTGTTGCCCAGCCGCTACGGAAAGCAGATAAAATGGCTTGGTTGGGGCTACACTGCTTGCCTCTTTGCTTAATTCCATAAAGACTTCTTGCGCATGGAAGCGATTGGGGGAAAAGTAGAGTTCCGGAACTTGTTCTTTAAATGCGATGTACTGATAATTGACCCCCACTTTGATGATGGGCGCTTCTTTTAAAATGTAGTAGAGGGAGCCAAAAAATAACTGACGCTGATTTTGATCTGACTGATCTGTAAAATAGTATTGGGCAAAAAGTCCAATGCCCTGCAGTGTGCTTAGGGCATACTCCCCATAGAAGTGGTTCTGCATAATGTTTCGGTCGATGAGCTGCTGGTTGAAGTCCTGTAGCTCCTGTCGCATGCCAATGGCAAAATCAGAAACTCTCCCTGCCTTTCCATGCAGCTTGATGTCGATTAATGAACGACTATTGTTCTCTTCGGTTCCGCTGGCCGACAGCAGTCCGAAGAGCACCTGCGCCTCTATTCGTGGAAGAACCTTGTAGCGGATTCCAACCCGGCCGGATTGGGTATGGGCCATGTCGTTGGTCTTTTGATTTTCGGTTTGCCTGCGATTGCCGCTAATGAGCAAATTGAATTTTGGACCGAGCGGAATGTCTGACCAAGCCGCTAGTCCGTAGGCAATGTTTTCTGCATTGTCTCGGCTGAGAAAAAGGGAGCTGCTTATACTGGGGCGGAAGAGCTGTGCCACTTTCTGATATTGCAGTTGAGCATCTTTATTACCAGCAAACATCTTCCTTGTTTTCTTTGCCATGCGATAGGATGCATAAGAATATCCAGCTGCAAAGAGTGCATCTACATTGCCTAAATTGCCATCAAATGAGAGCGAGTCTTTCGACAGTAGAGTCTGGTACAGAGAGCGACTCCGCTTAAAATCACGCATGTACATGTTCAGCATCGCTTCGGTAGTCAAAGACCTGAGTCGATCAGGATACATTTCTTTGAGGGAGGAAACTGCGCGCTTGGCTTCTTTGAATCTTTTGTTCCATATCAGTGCTTCAACATGCCGAAAACGCGTATTGGCGATGAGCTCAACATGTTCTTCTCCAGGAAGGCGCTGGATTCGTCGCATGGCCTCATTGCTTTTCTTTAGGGCGAGACCATTTTGTTGCTTGAGGTGATGTACAAGTGCCCATCCGTTCAGCGCGATTACACTGTCTATCCCAGTTTTTGCCATACGCTGATACGCTTTTGCGGCCGAGTCATATCTATGCTGATTGATGTAGACATTGGCCATGTTAAGGAGGGTTTCCCGGTCTTCAGGAAATACTTCCAAATTCTTATTCAAGAGTACTGTGGCAGAGTCGAAATGAGCACTCTTCATCAGGCGATCAGCAAGACCAAAGCGTATGTACTTCAGTGATTTGAGTGCCTCTCCATTGCCAGGACTGATGATCAAGGCTCTGCTCACTTCCTGATGTGCCTGCTCAAACTGTCTTAGATTGGCATAGGCGTTGGCATGTCCGAGAAGGGCAGCAAAATTATTGGGATGCGCTGCAACTAAGTCCTGGTAGTAGATTTGTGCCGCAGCAAAGGCCTTGTTCCATAGCAATGATTCCGCAAAGTTGAGTTGCAATTCGAGATCTTCTGGATATTCCTT
>JAHQVP010000348.1 GCA_019634275.1 Saprospiraceae bacterium | reverse complement strand
GTCCCATCAAACTGGGGGCATTGCCGCTGTATACGCGTACGTAGTCTACCACCATCTCTTGCGGAAAGACCGTGGTGCCGGATGGCGCCCCGGGCCAATTTCCTCCAACGGCCAGGTTGAGAAGCAAATAGAAGTCATGATCAAATGGCCAACGCGATGGCGACACATCGGATCGTCGCTGGCGTGCATATAGAAAATCATCGATGTACCAGCGGATTTCTGAGGCTTCCCATTAGACAGCATATCGGTGGAAAGTGTCTGCCAGTGTACCCGTATGCAGCGCTATAGCTTCGCCACTTGACTTATTGTTGGGCCAAAGATTTCCGTAGTGGATAGTGCCATGGGCAATTTCTGGCTCGTGGCCCACGACTTCGACCACGTCGATTTCTCCAGACTGTGGCCAGGTACCATAAGGCTCTGTGGAGGAGAGCATCCAGAATGCGGGCCACATGCCTCTTCCTGTAGGCATCTTGATACTGGCTTCAAAGCGACCGTAGGTCCACTTGGCCATGTTGTAGCTGCGAATACGAGCTGACGTGTAGTCTTTGCCTCCACTAGACTCTCTTCGGGCAGTGATGGTCAGCTTTCCATCCTTCACTAGGGCATTTTGCGATTGATACCATTGCAATTCATTGTTGCCCCATCCACAAAGGTCCTGATCACAGCCATCACCATTTTGAAATTGCCAATGGCTGAGATTTAGTCCATCACCATCAAATTCATCTGCCCAAATGAGTTCCGGGCATTGCGCTGACAGCAAGGAGAGGCCAAAAGCAAATGGGATGATAAGAAGACGAGCAAGTAACGTCATGGGATAAATATAACACTGCCATGGAGCACTAATGGCATGAAGAGGGGTTTCCGATGCTGCGCATTGGAAAAATGGAATAAGCGCAGAGAATAGGCAGCTTAGTGCTTTACTTGGACGGAAGTCTTGCCCTTCTTAGCTCTAGGCATGGTGCCCAGTACCACATCCCATAGAGGCGAGGAGACACCGAAGGCTCGATCGTTCTCGACGTGATGATGAATGGCATGATGGGTCCAGAGAATCTTAAACATGTTGTTAGGCGCTCGATATGCATGGACTACATAATGGACCGTAAGATAGGCTGCATAGCCTGCCAGGAATCCTCCTGTAAATGGCATACCTACATCCCCCATGAGTAAACGGTAGAGAAAGAAAAAACCCGTTGCCAGTGCCATGCTCACCAAAGGAGGCATCGCGAGCCGACTTTTATCCTTCGGAAAATCATGATGCACTCCGTGGGCGGCGTACTGAAACTTTGCCTTTGCGTCCGAGTCTGGCTCAATGTGGAAAGCATATCGATGCACCAAGTACTCTACAAGAGAAAAAACAAACAAGCCCAAAGCGAAGAACCCAATGCTTGCACCAGCGGAGAAAATGCCCCAAAAGACAGTGAGAAAGAGCAGCGTTAGTCCTGAACCATAGAATATGGTAAGCGGCACTGCAATGTGCGTATGGGTTAAGCTTTCGAGAAAGCGATTCTGAAAAACCCGGTCGTCTGATCGATTTGTTCTCATTTCGTTCGTAGGGCTAAAGGTAGGCCCTAATTATGGTTTATGCCAATGAAATTCAGCTTAACATTTCTTTAGCCTCGACTTAACGCTTTTTAAGGCCTGTCAGTTGTCTAATACTATGAAGGTGCGAGGGTAGAAAAAGAAGAGCAAGAAGCATCTTCCTACAGGAAGAGGTTTAGATTTTATTTGGTTCTCGTTTAGGGTTAGAGGTTGTTGAAAAGTCAGCAACCTCTTCTTTTTTTGTTGCTACGTGGGGCGCTAAAACTCTAACTTAAAGTTAGAGTAGTAGATGGCAGCCCACATGGCCACAAATAGAATCAGAAAAGTAAAAAAATAGAGGAGGCAAAATCCTTTCTTACCTTCATTGATAATCTCGTCCATTCTACATAAGTTTCAGACCGCAAAGAACCATAAATTCTCACGATTCACAAAGCCAGCAACCGGTGTTTTTGGTCAATCAAGAAACAGGCAAGACAAAAAACATATTAAATTATTTTTTAATATGATTTAAGAATACTAAACTTGCCAAGTGAGCGAACCCCAGTGGGCTTGCCAGCGTTTATAAATTGAATCGAATAAATCCATGCTTCGACAGAGCCTAAGTCAGAAAATGCTTCAAAAGCTGTCGCCTCAGCAGATACAGCTGATGAAGCTTCTGCAGATCCCGACGGCCAATCTTGAGATGCGGATTAAAGAAGAGCTGGAAGCCAATCCTGCCCTGGATGAAGGTGCCCAACAGGAAGATGAGTATGCCAATGAGGCCGATGCGGAAGACAGTGAGGGTGAAGCGGCAGAGGATTTTGAGCTGGAAGAGTACATTAATGAGTATGAGGAGGATGACCCCATGGTCTACCGAGCTCGCCACGATTACGATGGTGAAGAGGTAAGAACAATGCCCGTAGCCGTCGAGAATACTTTTCACGACCACCTGGAGAGCCAATTGGGAATGCTTGACCATGCAGAGGGAGAGAATTTTCAGATCGCACTACAATTGATAGGCAGTATCGATGATGATGGATATCTGAGACGGGATCCCAAAGCCATTTTGGATGATCTCATGTTTACGCAGAACATTCTTACTACCGAGGAGAATGTTTTGGCCATCTTAAAGCAGATACAAGAGTTTGACCCTCCTGGAATCGCAGCACGAGATTTGCAAGAATGCCTTCTGATTCAGCTGCGGAAGCGATTGCGCCGAGAACCAGGGGAAATCTTGGAGAAAGCATATCAGATCATAGATCAGCATTTTGAGGCCTTCAGCAAGAAGCACTTTACCAAGCTCACTCGTCAAATGAATATCGATGAGGATGAACTCCGTGACATCATGCAGGAGATTCTCAAGCTTAACCCCAAGCCAGCAAGTGGATACGGACATCAGTCTCAAAAATCGGCCTCATACATTGTGCCCGACTTTACCATTATCAATCGAGATGGAGAGCTAGACCTTACCCTCAATACTCGAAATGCACCCGACCTAAGAGTAAATGATCACTACCGGGCCATGCTGCAGACCTATAAGGTCAACAAAGCCAATCAGCGCACTACCAAGAAGGATCGGGAGGCCATCATGTTTATCAAGCAGAAGATAGACTCTGCCAAGTGGTTTATTGACGCGATTAGGAAGCGTCAGCATACCATGTATAAGACGATGTACGCGATTCTGCAGTTTCAATATGATTACTTTTTGTCAGGGGATGAGCGGATGCTTAAGCCCATGATTCTCAAAGATATTGCCGACTTGACGGGCCTTGATATTTCTACTGTATCTAGAGTAGCCAATAGCAAATTCGTGCAAACGGAGTTTGGCATTAAGAGGTTAAAGGACTTCTTCAGTGAGTCTTTGCAAACCCAGGATGGCGAGGAAGTCTCCACGCTGGAGGTCAAGAATATTTTGTCCGACATCATCTCGACCGAGAACAAGCGCAAGCCACTGTCAGACGAAAAACTGAAGAACCTACTCACCGATAAGGGATACAACATTGCGCGCCGAACCGTGGCTAAATACCGAGAGCAGTTGAGCATTCCGGTCGCCAGATTGCGAAAGGAGCTTTGAAGATTTAGCAGAATCTGAGGAAATTTCCGATGCGCCCAATGCCATCCAGCATTCCCACTCCGTCCTAGCCCATCTTTTCACGAAAGAGCAGACTGGTGTGACGCTTGATCTGAGTGCATCCACACTCACTCAAGACAAACCAAAATAATCCCTATCTTCGCGCCCGCAATTTTATTACTTAACCACTTCGCCCATAAGGGGCGAATACAAATGATTGACTTCTATTATGTTAGAAGACAAAGAAACCCCATCCGAAGAAACAACCGAAGCATCCGCTGAAGAGGTTGTAGAAACCACTACCGAAGAACAAGTCGAGACAGCCGCTGAAGAAACACCCACAGCAGAAGCTGCGGAAGCATCCGAAGTAGTAGCCGAGGACGAAACAGCAGAAAATGCATCCGAAGAATCGAAAGAAGAAGAGGTGGTCCTAGAGGAGGTTGAGGTGCAGGAGGAGACGGCACATGACGATTTCGACTGGTCACGAGGTGAGAAAGACGAACTGAATTATTCACCTGAGGAAATAAAGAAATACCTGGCGGACTATGAGTCTTCCATTTCTTCATTGGTGGAAAATGACATCGTTAAAGGCAAAGTCACTTCAATCAACAATGGCGATGTAGTATTGGACATCAATTTTAAGTCGGATGGTCTGGTATCGCTCTCTGAATTTAGAGACATGCCCGATCTCAAGATTGGTGATCATGTAGATGTCTATGTGGAGAGCCAGGAGGACGAACGCGGTCAACTGGTCTTGTCTCGGCGTAAAGCCAAGTTGCTCAAAGCCTGGGAGAATATCGTAGACAGCTACAAGAACGGATCGATAATCAAAGGCTTGGTCGTGAGCAAAACCAAGGGCGGTCTAATTGCCGACTGCGGTGGATTGGAGACATTCTTGCCCGGTTCGCAGATCGACATTAAGCCTGTTATTGACTACGATTCGTATGTAGGAAAGACCATGGAGTTTAAGGTCGTTAAGATCAATGAAAACATTAAGAATGCGGTAGTATCTCATAAGGCTCTTATTGAGAGTGACCTCGCCGAGCAGCGAGATCAGATCATTGCCGGATTGGAGAAAGGTCAGGTTCTGGAAGGCATTGTGAAGAACATCACCGATTTTGGTGCCTTCATGGATTTGGGAGGAATCGATGGACTCCTATATATCACGGATATCTCTTGGGGACGTATTGACCACCCAAATCAAGTGTTGGAGCTGAACGAAAAAGTCAACGTCGTAGTTCTGGATTTCGACGAGAACAAGAAGCGAATATCGCTGGGACTGAAACAGTTGCAGCCGCATCCGTGGGACGTCCTCGACGAAAACATTGGCGTGGGCAGCGTGCTTAAAGGAAAGATTGTAAACATCGAAGATTATGGTGCTTTCCTCGAGATTACGCCAGGTGTAGAGGGGCTGATCCACGTTTCAGAAGTATCTTGGAGCAATCAGCCGGTTAATGCCCGTGAGTACTTTACGGAAGGTGTTGAGTTTGAAACAAAAGTCGTCACGATTGATCGAGAAGATCGCAAGATGTCATTGAGTTTGAAGCAATTGACTCCAGATCCTTGGGAGACCATTGATTCGAAATTTCCAGCCGGAAGTCGTCATACTGGAGAGGTCAAGAACCTCACTCCGTATGGAGTATTTGTTGAATTGGAAGAAGGAATCGGAGGAATGGTCCACATCTCGGACCTGTCTTGGACTAAGCGATATGGCCATCCAAGTGAGTTTACAAAAGTGGGGCAGGACATTGACATCATGATCCTCGAAATTGATCATGAGAGCCGTAAACTTTCCCTGGGGCATAAGCAGATCGAAGAGAATCCATGGGATACATTCGAGCAGGTATTCCCTGTAGGATCATACCATGAGGCCACGATGATCAAGAAAGAAGATCGAGGAGCAATCTTCCTACTGCCCTATGGCCTGGAGGCTTTTGCACCGATGAAGCACATTCGAAAAGAGGACGGGAAACAAGCGCAAGTTGATGATCAGCTTACTGTCAAGGTGATTGAATTTAATCGCGACGATAAGCGAATTCTTGTCTCCCACTTGCGATACCTGGAAGACATCCAACGCGAAGCCACTGATCAAGTGCGCAAGGATCGTCGAACGCGTAGAGACAATTCGAGACAAATGATCAAGCAGCAGCAGTCTACTCTAGAAAAGACGACACTGGGAGATCTCGATGCCTTAGCGGCTCTGAAATCTCAGTTTGTCGAGGAGAAAGCTGCTCCAAAGGAAGAAGCAGCTGATGATGCTGCCGCTCCAGAGGAGAAGGCTGAAGAATAGAGCACCAAAGGTGACGATAGAAAAGGACCCGTGTAGCATTGTGCTGCGCGGGTTTTTTTTTATGCCTATGAGAGTGCAGTTACCTGATGTGCCGATCACAACTCCTTAACAAAAGCCAACCTCGATTTTGACTACATTATGAGCCGAGAAGAAATCGAGTGTCGTGCCTTTGAATCTCCCTTTAAATCTCAAGATTGCTTTGCGTAGAGCCAGGAGGCGGTATTCGCTCAGTGTTCTGGTTGTAGGTGGCATCGCATTGGGCATCGCGGCGTTCTTGCTCCTGGCCAGCTACATTGGTGCACAGCATAGATACGATCGGTTTCACGGCAAGTACAATGAGATTGTACGTGTCCGTCACGATCAGCTTCTTCAAGGGAATGCCGTTAGTCAAAGCGCTCTTACGTATTCAGGACTGCCGGTCTTGATCAAGGATCGATTGCCACAGGTGGAGCAGTTTGTACGACTGGGCCACTGGATCGCCAATGATGTAGTCTTTCGGCGTGAAGACAAAGTATATCGAGGCCGGGATTGTTTGTTTGCAGATGCTGCTTTCTTTGACGTGTTCAGTTTTCGTTTGTTGATCGGAGACCCTCACCGAGCTCTACAAGCGCCCAATTCACTTGTCTTGACCGAATCGCTTGCTCAGTTCTTGTTCGATGGCGCTGACGCCATGGGTCAGGAAGTGCTCTTCGAAAACAAACATCGATTTGTGGTAACGGGCATTGTCGAAGACCCTCCTTTGCATTCTCACATTCAATATGACATGCTGGCTTCCCTTTCTACGATGACAAGCTGGGGGCTTGAGGTGTATGGAGACGAGCAATTTAGAGCCCGTTACACGTACGCTTATTTGCAATTGCAGGCAGGGTCAGATCTGGAAGAAGTGGAAGCCAGTCTTAACCAAGAGATGACGGAGCGGCTTGGGGCATCCCCCGTGGAGAATAGGTTTTTTCTGCAGGCTCTTGGCGATATCCATTTATACTCTGACCTGGAGAATGAAATGTCGGAGACAGGTAATGGTAAAAGCTTATGGATATTGATCGGGATTGCGGCCCTCATATTGCTCATTTCTTGGATGAACCACCTGAATATCCTCTCTGCCATGCTGCTTGATCATCAGGAGTCGCGAAGGATGCAACGAATTTTAGGCGCTACTAAGAGCATGTCTTTTCATGCCGTCTTCCAATCCTCTTTTTTATACGGAATGATGGGTTTGGTTGTGGGTTTCCTGGCAGCATTGATTTTGCAACCTTTCCTTGTGAAGATTGGAGCCGTGCAATTGATGGCAATATGGTCAGCCGATTCCTCTTCTTTTATTGCACCTCTAGTGGGTGCTTTGGTTCTGGGCACGATGTTGATATCGTTCCTCCTGGCCGCAGGCTTTTTTCAGATCGATCGTCTCATGGCATATCGTCGTCGATTTGGCAGAGGCTCACTGCAGTGGAGACGGCTTTTGGTAGGGCTTCAAGTCGGAATCATCATTGTGTTGTTGATCGGTGCCGGAATCGTGCACGCGCAGATGCGATTTATGCAAGAAAAAGACCTTGGACTCTCCGTTGATCATGTCTTTGCAATTCGTGCTCCATTGGGAACGGATTACGATGCTCTGCAGCAGGCTTACCCTGGATTTGCATCCCAGGCAAGTTTCATTCCTGGCATAGAATTGCTAACTGTGTCTAACCGCATCCCCGGTGATCAGCTCGAATTGATCGATGAGGTCGTCATAAACGGTGAGGCCTTGGGCGTAAACCTATATCGAAACTACGGTGATGCCTCTTTCTTTGATGTGTACCAAATTCCCATAGATATTTCAACCAAGGCATTCACATCACGCAGTTCGGAGCGTAAAATCATACTCAATGAGCGCGCGGTCGAGCAACTGGGTTTTGAGAATGCCTCGGCGGCGATGAATGCGGATGTCTCCTTCTGGGAAAATGACCCAAGTCGCGTGGTGGGTATAGTCAAAGACCATCACCAACTATCTTTGCACCATGAGGTATTACCCATCGTTTATAGCCTTGCTCCTAATGATTTTTTATCCGATGGATACTATTCATTCCGTGTCGACCCAAGGGCAGATCTTCAGGAGGTCTTTGGTGGCATCCAAGATGCCTATACGGAAGCGTTTCCTTACACTCAGTTTGATTTAGTGGATGTGCAATCGTCCTTTGAACATCAATATCGGGCCGATGCACAGTTTCGACTGCTCACCATGGTATTCGCGGCAATCGCGGTGATGGTCGCCGGACTCGGCTTGCTTGGCTTAGTGACAATCACGGCAAAACGGAGGGAAAAAGAAGTTGGCATTAGGAAAACACTTGGTGCCACGGTAGCCTCCATTTTCGTACTGCTGTCCAAAGAATTTGTAAAGATCACGGCTTTGTCATTGCTCATCGCCATGCCGGTAGCAGCGTGGTTAGGCAATCGCTGGTTGCAAAATTTTGCCCATCATACCGATCGAGTGATTTGGCCTTTTGTACTCGGAGCGGCGGCTATTTTTATCATTACAGTGCTGATTATTGGTCGTCAATGCTTCCGTGCAGCCACCTTAAACCCAGCAAAGACATTACGAAAACCATAGGATGTGGAGGGAGGGAGCAGAAGATACTGCCTCCGAGACATCCGCTAAGCGCATTAGCCGGAGTCCATCTTTTCTCAAAACGACTTGAAAATGCTTAGGCAACTCCGGTATTTTGGCCAACAACTATTTTGTATCTGCGCTTTGCGGCCGTAGAGATCGATCTTTTGTGTCGCCGTACATGACTCTGGCCGTATTTAATTTGGCGCACCTAAGCCGCGGCCACGTCTTTCACTTTTATTTAATACACTGTTGATTTTGCTTGTATAAAATGGAGAATCGTTCTATATTTGCGGCCCGCTAAGATGGAAATCTCGAAGGAGGTTGAAAATGGAAGCGACACGGAGGTTCTTTTTGACGAGAGGATTTTTGTGGAAGAGAAAGTTCATTGACAATAACAG
>JAHQVP010000347.1 GCA_019634275.1 Saprospiraceae bacterium | reverse complement strand
CCATCTCATAGGTAGCCATGGCTTCATCCATTTTACCCTCCTTTAGTTGAGCGTTGCCGAGATAGTATTTGCTAATGGCACTGTTAGAGGAAGCGAGCTTTATGATGTCTGCATCTTCTGTTGAGTCAGCCATGGCCAAAGTCTCATCAAAGAGTGATGATGCACCGGCATAGTTTTTTGCCTTTAGCTCCGCGAGTGCCTCGTTGTATTTTGATGCAGTGGTTACGGCTGTTTCTGCCGCTGTCTCTGCGGTAGTGGCTTCTGCAGCATCTTGAGCTGTCAAAGAAAGCGTTAGAAGAGCACACGCAAATGTCAATAGCTTATTCTTCATTACTAGGAAAAGTTTTTATCAAATAAATTTTAAAAGTCCAAAAGTAAAGGTTTCAAATGAAATGGCAAACAGATATGCAGCTGTCTGATAATCATCGAATTAGATGGTCGAGGATATAACGAATTTATGCCGCATTTTGCTGCATTTTTCCGACACCCTTAGGACGATTTGAAGGAGTTGGGTGTCACAAAGCTTGGTATCTTTAAGACAACTTTATGATATGGAACTCAAGGATAAAAACGATCAGGTAGATCAATCAGTGGTCGAAGATCATGGTGGCATTTTGACCATCAGAGGAGGTGGGAAAGAGCGATCTTGGAATGGCATCCACTACAAGCAAGGCATGTCGGCAAAGAACGTTGGGTCCACTCAATTATCATGCAACATTGCGACCATCCCGCCAGGAGGTGTGGCCTATGCACACATCCACGATGGGTTTGATCTCATGCTTTACATAATCGAAGGCAGGGTGAGGCACGAATTTGGGGAGAACCTGGAGCAAATCCTGGACAATGAAGGGGGCGATTTTATTTACATCAAACCCGGGGTGCCACATGAAGTATTTAATCTGAGCGACACCGATCCTGTCGTGGCCTTTGTTGCCCGTGCCACAGCAGATGAATGGGATTTGATTATTCCATACGAGCGTAAGACTTAGTAATCACATTCATCATTTAGTTTATCGTCGCGACTTCATCGCCTTGACCTTTTTGACCGAAGGATCTGCCAGTAGGTCCTGATACTCTTTTGAGTCAACCGCGTATAGTGCAATCTTACTGTCTGCATTGCTGTGCACGCCCCAACCGTACCGCTTGGTCAGTGGGGAAGCACGGAAACATGGCTGCCCTTTAGAAAAAAATCGTGCTCTCTCGGAAACAAAGTCTACTTCACTAAATCCTTTCCGCCTGGCAAATACAGTAAAGAGTACATCGTCAGACGTATAGGCGTAAGGCTTGTCATGCAGCATGCTAAATTGGTGATTTGCTACCGTCTTTTTGTCGCCCTTTTCGGGTGGCGGTTGTCCAAAGTCAATCGGACAGTCTTCTGCCACTTCGATCAATACATTGGCATAATTGGTCGAATGAATTTTTGACTTTTTTGCCACGTGCCAGCGTATTTAGAATTCTCGAATCTTAATGTTTCTGAAGTGTACGGTATTGCCATGATCCTGCAGAAGGATGTGGCCAGCCGGCAGTTGACCAAATTTTTCCCATTTGGCATATTTGCTTTTTTCAACCAGTGCTCTAAAGATTTGGCTATGACGATCAAACTCTACCACATGAATGTTGTTAAGCCAATGCTCAACCTTGCCTCCTTTTACCACGATGCGGGCTCTATTCCAATTGTTGGCAGAAAACCGCTTTGGTCCTGGCATACCTGGAGTTAATGATTCCGCTCGGATAAGATCATAGAGCGACCCCACTGTTCTATTTCCTCCTACGCCCATCTTGGCATCGGGATGATTCTTGTCATCTAGAATTTGAAACTCAAGGCCGATGGCAGAACCAGACCCTTTATTAAGCTCGGGATCGACGAAGTATTTAATGCCACTGTTGGCTCCTTCGGTAATTTTAAAGTCAACCACCAATTCAAAATTGCTGTACGTCTTTTTTGTGACGATGTCACCGCCATTGGTAGATTCTGCTCCTCCGGACTCTAAGACGGTCAATACACCATCTTCCATTTGCCAACCACTTTCCGGAAAATGATCCAGTTTGGCTCCTCTCCAGCCATCGGTACTCTTGCCATCCCACAGCAGTCTCCATCCTTGGCGCTTTTCGGTCTCCGTAAGGTGATTGGGGATGTAATTTACTTCCGGTACCTCTGGATCAGACATCGTCCGTTCATTTTCCAGATCCGTCGTTTTTATTCGAATATTTTTCCATTTAATGGACTTACCGGCGTCTTCGGCATTGCGTATGCCATGTACCTGAAGTGCAATAAATCCTTCAGATGTAAGGTCATCCACCAGGTTGCTGCATTGTACACCATTTATCCATGTTCGGATGGAATTGCCAATGGCTTCAATTCTTACGCTGTTCCATTTTCCATTTTTGAATGCAGATTGCCCTTTAGGGTTTACCGTCAGGGGGTAAAGCCATCCACGGCGAGCTTCATCGTAGATTCCTCCTGCCCAGCGACGATCAGAGGGATCTAGTTCAAACTGATAGCCATGTACTCTGCCATTGTTGTATGCCTCATAGCTTTCGCTGCGAAACTGAATGCCGGAATTAAGATCAGGGTGCAACATAACGTCACATGTAAAGATGAAATCTCCATATTTCTTGTCCGTGGTCATAAAGCTGTTTGGCGTATTGGCAACGGAAACGCCCACAACGGCTCCGTCTTCAATCTTATATTCTGCCTTTCCATTTAGTTGCGTCCAACCGTCAAAATTTTTGCCATTGAATAGTTCTACCCAGCCATCACTTTGTGCTAGAAGTAGAGCAGAGGAGAGAAGGAGAAGAAGAGTAACAAAGCTTTTCATCGTATGTGATTTAATGATCTCTGAAAATAGGAGAGAGGCCAAGGCCTCTCTCCAAAGTATGAATCTATTACTGCTAATAAATCTACTAATTGTAACCTGGATTTTGTGGATAACCACCCAGGGTATTGTCAATCTGTTCTTGTGGGATCGGTCGTACTACATGGAAATCCTGAATATTCCCAGCACCCCGTGGGTTGTGCAATCGCACTCTTTCCACAAGTTTATTGGTGCGCGTTAAATCCATCCAGCGATGACCTTCGCCGATCAATTCTCTAGCACGTTCGTCCAAAATGAAATCAATGTCGACATCAGCTGCTGTAATCATCATCGCTGCTTCTTGCCCTTCGACCGCACTTCTGGCACGTATGACGTTGAGATCATCCGCAGCACCTTGTGCGTTGCCTTGTTGTAGTCGAGCTTCCGCTCTTAGCAGATAAGCTTCGCCTAGTCGCATAAACATATAGTCGCGTTGTCCTTGTGTCTTTTGACGGTCAGGACGAGTATCATCGATCCATTTGTTCATGGATGGGAAAATTCGAAGCTCATTGGCACATCCGATGCAATAGTCTTTTTCTCGAGTGTACACGGTATATCGTGTACGTCCTATGCGATCGGCATCCCAGGCATCTTCCACCTGTGGACCGGGAAGGTACAACGCCGTATCACCGACTTGGAATTTCGGCTGCCCGACCAATGATCCATCTACATATCCAGCGGCGGCCTCTTCGGAGGTCCACACTGGAATATTGCCGGCGTTGTTGGCAAACCATACATGCTTATAGGATTTTTCGTATCGCGAATCAATTTGTCGATCCCACAGGCCAAGCAAGAATTCTGTTGGGCGGAATCGTTTCCAAGGACGACCATTGGTGATGTCACGCGTCATTCCGGGGCGCACATCGTATTCCATCAAGAAATACAAGTGTCCTCGGTGTCCTTGGCCATCCAAACCTTCGTCTACTTGCGACTTACTGTTTTGAATGGTCCAAACGATCTCTGAATGTTCCTCATTACCGATCACCCATAGATCAGCAAAATCATCCAAAAGCGCAAAGCCGTAATTTTCGATTATCCCCGAGAACAGTTGCTCTGATCGAGATGCATCACCGCCTTCAGCAAATGGGCTCCAACTTCTGCGCAGAAGCACTTTACCCAATAAATATTCAGCGGCAGGTTTGGTAGCACGTCCAAAATCTGACTGCTCCTCGGGAAGATTAGCAATGGCAAATTCGAGATCAGGTATAATTGCTTGAGCGTACACTTGATCAATAGGCGTGCGGTTGGCTTCAATTTCTGCACCTTCGGTTTCCTCCAAAGTAAGGTGTACATCTCCATAGTGAGAGGTCAACATGAAGTAATACAAAGCTCGCAAGAAACGGGCCTCTGCAAAACGTGTGTCCTTTAAGGATTGATCAATCTCGAGTTCTGCACCTCTATTGAGTACAGCATTCGCTTGATTCACACCCCGGTAGAAATCTCGCCATGCGACGCGCACAAAACCTTGAGAAGGATTGAGTCCGCCATCGTAATTGTCAAATGTCTTATGTCCACCATCGGCACCTTGTGTATAGGTATCCGTGCCAAACACAGACATCGTAAATCCACGCTCGGGACCGAAAAAGGGTTTCAACCACCAGTAAGTGGAGCGGACCGCGTCTTCAAAACCAGCCTCGGTAGTATAGTAGGAAGAAGCGGAAACGTCACTGACGAGTTCCTCTTCCAAATAATCTTCGCAAGATGGTGTCATGAATGCAATCATGACAAAAGCTAAAAAGTATGCTATTTTATTTTTCATGATTGATGATATTTAGAAGTCAACTTTTAGACCAAACAAGACCAAACTATTGGTTGGTACTGTACTGGTTTGGATTGTGGGGAAACGGTTGTCTCCATCGGTGACGTCGATCTCAGGATCGAAAACATCAAACTTTGACGAGAACCATAGATTCTGTCCAGAAGCATATAGTCTCAATCGGCTAATGCCCCAGTCACCAATGATAGACTCAGGGAAATTGTAGCCCAAGGTGATGTTACGCAACTTCACGAAACTACCATCGAAAATGCCCATGGTGCTGTTGTTACGAGGGCGCTCTTGGTTTTGGTTCGGACGAGGAAACTGACCATCTTGATTATCGATGGTCCAATAATCAACATTCAAATTATTGTAGCGAGCAAACAGGGAGTTCGCACCAATATGAAAGTTAGAGATGACGGACTGTCCTTGGCGGAAAAATAAAAATGCACTTAAGTCAAAGTTCTTATAGGAAAAATTGGTCGTTAATCCTCCAAAGAAATCTGGAATATCGGTACCTAATATCACGCGGTCATCGGCAGTTATGATGCCATCACCATCTTGATCACGAAGCTTGATTTCGCCAGGTACCTTGTTCTCGGCCGAAGCGGCTAAATCAGCTTCGTCTGTCCCATAAATACCTATGTTTTCGTAGTCGAAAATGACCTTAAGCGGTTGACCAATGAACCAGCGATTGCCGATGTCATCGATGGCATTTCCATCTTGGTCTCTCAATGCCAATTCAACGATTTCTTCCGTATTTCGAGAAATGTTGAAATCTACCGACCAACTAAAGTCCTGCGTTTCGACAATGCCTGCAGATAGCATAAGTTCCACACCATTGGTACGAGTAGATCCAATGTTTTGCAGAATCTGAATGTACCCGGATGTCGGCGGCAATCTTCTTTCCAGTAGGATATCCTCCGTATTGGCACGATACCATTCAAAAGAACCATTGATACGGCCATTAAGTATGTCAAAGTCCATTCCGAGGTTGAATGTCCTCGTGACCTCCCAATTGAGTTCTGGGTTTGGAATTTCGTTGAGACCAAAACCAAAAGCATTTGCACCTCCCCACGAGTATACTGTGCGTCCGAGACGCCCTGCTGTCTGGTATGGATCTACCGAGGTATTGCCTACTTCACCGTAGGATGCACGCAACTTGAGCGAGTTGAGCCAAGATACGTCCTGGAACAGATCCTGTCCGATCTGCCACCCGACCGATAGCCCTGGGAAGTAATTCCATTTATCACCCGACAGTCGTGATGAACCATCCGCACGTAGTGTAGCCTGGATGTTGTACTTGCCGGCAATATCATAGTTGACACGTCCCATGAAGGAGGCCAATTGCCACTCGGAAAGCCGTGAGAATAAATCTCCTTTCACAGCACCGGTACCTAGATTGTAAAACAATTGCGATTCGTAAGGTAAGTTAGCTGCAGCAGTGTTGTGTTCTTCAACACGTAATTGCTGAATACTCTGTAGGAGAGTAACACCCAAGTTGCTGTTGCCTATTGGTTTGGAGTAGGTAAGTAGGTTTTCCAAAGTGAAACCCATGTCTCGGTCCTCCTGTATTGCCGCTCTTGCTGGTCCACCACGATTGGCGTTCGTTAAGCTGGCCAGGAATTGACCGCGTCTTCTAAAGCGAATATCTGGCCCAAATGTCGACTTGAATACCAAACCTTCGGCAATATTGGCTTGTACATAAATAGGTGCGAATACACGTGTAGTGCGTCGTTCGTCAACAAAAGAATTGCCAAATACCTCATTGAGCGGATTGGTTCGAATACCGTCGTTGGTAGGTAGAAACCTAGGCGTGACGCCATCTTCTTGATAAGGAAAACCAACCGGTATGTTTCCAATAGCTTCTCCTAAGGTAGCCCCAGAACCCCAGTTCTGTTTACTGTTTGAGAGTAAGAAAGAAACGCCAGCTGAAAACACATCGTTGATTTTGTGATCCAGGTTTATTCTACCCGTGATGCGCTGGAAATCCATGTTGTCAATGGCTCCATCTTCATTAAACAAACCGACTGACATGTTGAATTGTGTCTTGGCAGTACCTCCACGTACCCCCAATTGATGTTGTGTTTGCGTGCCGGTACCTAAAATCTGATCGATCCAATCTACATCTTGTCCAGCTTCAATTCCCTGAAGGTGGTCAACATCGAAGACGACGTCATCGCTCGGAATGGTACCATCGAATGGGTTTTGTGTGTTGCTTCCACCTGATCGGAAGGCCTCGCGACGAAGGGCCATCCATTGCTGGGTGTTCATCATATCTATGTCGTAGATCGGATTGGTAAATCCATATTGACCATCGTAGGATACTACTGTCTTACCTTCCGAGCCCCGCTTTGTGGTTATAAGAACTACACCATTGGCCCCTCTTGAACCATAGATCGCTGTTGCTGCGGCATCTTTTAAGATTTCCATGGAAGCGATATCCTGCGGATTAATGTCGTTCATCACATCGCTTCCACCCGTCTGTGGAATACCGTCTATAACAAACAGCGGGTCATTTGAGGCTGAGACAGATCTACGTCCACGAATGCGGATGGTAGGTGCCTGCCCTGGTCTTCCACCGGTACTTTGAATGTCTACACCAGATACTTGGCCTTGCATGGCTTGTACTCCAGACGCTACTGGGATTGCCGAGATTTTCTCTTCGTCCAATGTAGCAATGGCGCCAGTTACATCCCGTTTTTTCTGAGTACCATAACCCACCACAACCACTTCTTCGAGCAGTTCCGAATCGGGTTCTAAAGATAAGTTGCGTACGCCGCCGTCACCTGCAACAAATTCCTGTGAGGCATAGCCGGTATAGCTGTAGCGAATAAGAGAGCTCGCATCCGCCACCGTGATGGAGTAGTTGCCGTCTATGTCAGACACCGTACCATTGCTGGTGCCTACTTCGACAATGTTTACCCCAATGAGCGGGATGCCGTCCGCATCGGTGATGGTGCCGCTCACCGTTACCTCAAAGGAGGACGTGGCACCTACCAGAAACGGGATTAAAAGAAAAAGCATCGACCAAACAAGGGTTATCAACGGAGGCGCATGCCAACGTGCGTTTGATGCGTTAGAATGATGAGAGTTTTTGCATTCCATTTTTGATTGTTTAATTAAGTATTAGCAGATAAAAAAGTACAGCTAGAGCGCTTAAAAACTCGGGTGGAAAAGTATCAGTCTATAAGGTAGAAAATGGAATTTGTTCCTCCAACGTTAACGTTAACATTTTTCTAAAAATGATGCCCATTTACGATGTAAAAATCTGAAAATCAGGTGTATAGGCGTTTGTGGTTTTCTGGTCCTCTAGCAGCCTATCCCGGCTAGAATGAAGTTGACTCAGAGTCAAATCTGCAGAGTGATGGTAGTACGCTTAGGATGGTGCTTTCGCTGCCTGTTCCCTAGGTCGCAAATCTGTTCTTAGCTGCGTAAAAGTCTACGTTTTCTGCGACAACGATCTCCACTGGAATTCGGATGGGAGAACTGATGGTGGGAGCGCTTTTGTTAGCCAGTAATTGATAGAGTTCTTTGACGGCCGTATAACTCTGGAATTCCGGTTTTTGATTGATTAAAAACTGAAT
>JAHQVP010000346.1 GCA_019634275.1 Saprospiraceae bacterium | reverse complement strand
TCAGCGCATCTTCATATTGAAAATTGAGCTGATCCAAGCGCAGGCCTGGATTTATCATCCATTTGCCAAACTCCAATTCAAGGTTTGCGTAGGTGTAGAAGTTGACTTCATCGATATTTCCACGTTGGATGGGCTCGAGTACATCGGTGCGGTTAAGTGTCCTGGCCAGTTCATTGTCTCTCGAAAGGTCATTTCTCAATCCAATGCCCGCCTGCACCAATGCAAGACCTGAACCAAAAGGGAAGGAATGGTTGAGTTCACTTTCTACGCCAAATAGATCACGTTTTTCTCTTTGCCGGATTTGGTCTCCATTTATGGGATCTTCGAGGAAGAAAGTAAAATTGGAGTAGAGTAAAAACTCATATCGGCTGTACCAAATCCGATTTTTGATCAAAGTATGATCGCTTAGTGCCTTGTCATAGCTAAAGGCCACATTCGTGCGGCTTGTCTTACCTCCTTCGGTATCGTCAATCGCTCCGAAGCGATTGATCATGCCGGATTCAACGGCTCGCACTGGAATCTGACCTGATGCATTCCACTTGCTGTCAAAACGCGAAAGCAGTACCGAGAGCTTGTCCAGGTTTTCGAAACGCGTGGTATGCTTAAGCATGATGTTGGTTCGACGGAAATCTTGAGGGGATTCAAAGGGTCCATCGGATACCAAGTATTCACCTGCTACATAAAGGCTGTGGTTTTCCGTATTCAAAATGTTGAGCAGTGCAGAATTGCGAAAGGTATTGAATTGTCCCGCCTCAAGACCAATAAAGCTCTCATCTACTTTTTCTTTCAACCTAAAATCGACATACCCTGCGGTAGCAAAATTACCGCGGTCTGCATTGTACGGGCCCTTGCCAAAATCAATCTTTTCTATCGTCTCTGGAATCACGAAATGCAAGTCAGCATATCCCTGGCCATGTGCATGGGATACCATATTTACTGGTAAGCCATCCACAGAAATACTGATGTCTGTTCCGTGATCGATGTCAAATCCACGAAGGAAGATTTGCTCTGCTTTGCCACCGCCAGCATGCTGTCCAATGAACAATCCCGGTACTTTTCGTAGGACCTCCTGAGAAGAATTTACTGGTGCTTTTGCCAGGTCAATGCGCGAAATGATGTTAACACTCTGTCTGTTTTGCCCCACTAAAACTTCACTCAGGTCATAGTTGGCCTCCTCCAGAACAATGCGGAGGTTGCCCTCCAGCAACTCGGAGGCTTTCAGTTCTTGCGTACGATAGCCGAGGTGCATAAATTTGATAATATCGTCCTTAGAAGATCCTTCCAGGACAAAACTTCCAGTCTCGGTAGAATGGGTGTGTAAGTCTGCAGTGGTATTGAGTATATATGCTCCGACGATCGGGGAGCGATCTGCACCCAAAATAGTACCTTCTATGGTCAACGAATCCGTGGCTGCGCTCACAATATGGGGCATGCAAGCACAGAATACGAGAAAAAGGATAGTATAATATCTAGTCATAATCTATTGCCTGAATAAAGATAGAGAGGTTTGTAGAGTGTCTTTGTATACCTTAAAAAAAGATGCTCAAAGATACAGAGACCTTGCTTGTGCAGGTCGTAATATCCCTGACAAATTTTCGGATTTTCTGTCATTATGCGATCGCAAGAATTCATAAGGATTCTTTTCATCTGCCGGCATATACTCGATCGTTGCATAAGTACCTATGTCAAACTGATTCGCATATCGAAGAACCAGATGAGTGGCAACATAGTCCTCAAGCGCCCAACCAGTAGAGTCAAAGACGGTTTTTTGATTGCTGTAAGTAACATGGTAGTCGGATGATTGTTTAATCAGGGCATCCAATTCCATTCCGATGCTCGCGGGGTCTTCTGCGAGCTGCTGGCACTCGCCCTCAATAGTAGCCTGCTCTCGAAAGTCTGGAACCACCAAAGATTCTTGAAGGAGTTGCAAGGGCAATTCGACTTTTCCGGGAAAATCCGAACCTACGGCATTGAAGTGCACATGCGGTTTAGTAGGAGAGTGATTAAAAATGGGGCCCTGCCCAACCGGTACAGAAGTAGCCGTGCATACAATATCTGATTGTGCCAATATCTCTTCATAAGAGGCAGGCACTATGTCGATGTCAAGACCAAGCACCGCTACGCGATCCGCAAAGCTTTTGCGAGTAGATGATTCAAGGTCCCAATAGAGCACCTTGGTAATCGGTCGAACACGTGATATTGCATGTAGTTGAGTGACGGCCTGCGCACCAGCACCTATCAGTCCAAGAATCGACTCAGTATCTCTTCTTGCCAATACATCAGTGGCCACTGCCGAGGCGGCACCCGTTCGAAGTGCGGTGAGTAAAACACCATCGACCAATCCTTTCAAATGACCCGTCGCAGTGTCGTATAGCGAAATCGTGGATAAGATGGTTGGCACCCCAAACTTGCCGGGAGCTTCGGGATGATATCCGACAACCTTGATCAGCACCTCTTCACCTACACGGTATAAGGGCATCCATTCCACAAGTCCTGCCGCCGGCAAGGTGTAGTTGAAACCATCTCGTTTGGGAATGTGAAGTTCTTTCGGGTCAAAGTCGAAAAGAGCCGTGCGCAATTCTTCGATGAGTTCGTCCATAAGACGATCTACTCCGACTTTGCTAATGATGGAGTGGATGTCCTTTGCCTCCAGCAGCAACGTCTTCCGATCCTGATTTGTCTTCATGCCCTCAATTCGCGTGCAAATATACGGTTAAGTATGGTGCTTTTGGCCGATTGAATCTTATGATGTTTTCTTTGAATATGACCATACTTCCTATCTTCGACCAAAATATCTTAATGATACTCAAAATGAGGTACAGATACCATGCCATCTTTATGGTCGGTGCGTTGATGATCGCCTACTGCGGTCAACTCTGGGGACATGCAAAGGATCAGAGCTACTTGTATTTGCGCATCTACCAAGATCATATCGAAGGCACCGTGGAGACTACCTATAAGGATCTCAATTTAGCCATGGGTACCGATCTAAAACGGGGCATGAAGTTGGATGATCTCGGATCACTCTTGCCTGCAATTCAAGAATACATTCGCCAAGGTGTCAGCATCCGATCCTCGCAAGGAGATCACCGCATTAGATTCGTAGAGCCTCGCCTCATGGAAGCTAAGCTCGGCGTTTTTCTGAAGTCTGATTTTGTTTTGGAAAATGTTGGCACCATTCCGGATGCACTGGACGTCACTTACGATTTGATCTTTGACCAGGACCCTACGCATCAAGCATTTTTGGTAATTCGACATCACTGGCCTTCTGGCATTATTGACAACGAAGGGAAACCCTATGCCAGCTTTGGTCCGGACCAAAGGACAGCCACCATGTTGTTGCCCGAGGGAGGTAAGGCCAAGGGCGTCTGGAAGCTATTTAAGATGGGGATGCAACACGTGTTGACGGGAATAGACCATATTCTCTTCGTGCTGGCGGCCATTGTCCCATTTATTCTACTTGGGCGGCCTCCCTTGCCGACTGAAGCACAACATCCTGACTCTCTATCGGACAAAGCGATTTTATGGATCGCTCTTTTTGCCCTGGGGTTGATCCCCGGCTTTGTACTGGGGGCTTCTGGCAGTCTACCTCTAGGGGCTCCTTTGGTTGAAGGGGCTATCGCATTGAGTATCGGTGTCTTGGCCTGGAGCCGGCTAAAGAACCTGTCCGGTGGTGCGATGTACGCTCTTTTGATTATTGCCGGGTTGTTCCATGGACTTGGGTTTGCATCAGTCTTGTTGGGGAAGAACCTGCGAGGTGAATACATGGGGGAATCCATGTTAGGATTCAGTCTGGGGATATTGGGAGGTGTGGTGGCAATCATGCTGCTCTTCTACGTGGTGTCAAGAGTACTTCAATCAAGACCTGGATACCAAAACTGGATTCGTTATTTCTTGTATTTGTGCCTGGCTATTTCCGTCTATTGGCTCATTGAACGTGCTTTTGGGATTGATCTGTTGATCGACACCTACATCGGGAAGGCTTTTGGGAAAGTTTTTGGAATCTTTCACAGTCACTAGTCTGAATGGCAGAGGAAAAGGGTTCTTTATTGTCTCGCTGGAAGAATCATCGCAGCAAGCTGGCTGCATCTGAAGCCTTTCCATTAAAGACACTTGATCAAGAGGCAGCACGCGTGCTTTCGACAGGACAGGCCCGACTGCTTTACCTGCAGGAACTGTACGGTGACAATCCTTTTTATCACTACGCCGATCTATATGAATTTACGGGAAACATCGATGTAGATCGTTTGATTGATTCGTTCCAATTGGTTGTCTTAAACCACGACATCCTGCGCACCACTTTTGATACGAAAGGAGGGATGGTTCAGCAAGTCATTCACAAGGATCGACCATGTCCCGTGAAAGTGTTCCCAAATGGCCTTGAAGAGAACAGGATTGAGGAGGAGGCCAGAACATTCGCTCGAAAGCCTTTTGATTTGAGAGAAGGCCCTTTGGTAAGTCTGGCAGTGTTTCCAGGTTTGGGAGCCTGTCGTGTCCTGGTGGCCATGCATCACATTGTTGTGGATAAATGGTCTATGAATATCCTTCGTAAAGAGTGGGCTGCTCATTATGCAGGAACATATTCTAGTGAGCTAAAAGGACCTTACACTTATGCTGACTATGCAGCCTGGGAAAGAAAGCGTCCAAGGCCAGCCAAGGCATTGACCTATTGGAAGGAAAGGTTGTCGGGTGACATTCCGGTCCTGAATCTACCTCAGGATTTTCCGCAGGATCAACTGCAGACTTTTTCAGGAGCTTTCTCGAAGCGGGCATTTACCATGGCTGATTCCGCGGCCATCGCCCAGGCTGCTACTGCACTCGACATAACCCTCTACGTGTATTTCCTGGCGGTTTTTAGGTTGGTACTCTACCGCTATGCCAATCAGAAGGACATTTGGATCGGGACGCCTTTTACCAACAGAAGCCGAAAAAGCCTGGAGAAGATCATCGGGTTCTTTAACGACACCCTAGTGCTAAGAGAAGGCATGGATATGGATCAAACGGTAGGAGACATGCTACTGGGGGTTCGTCAAACTGTCTTGGAGGCTTTTGGAAACAAAGATGTCACGTTTGAACAGGTCGTCAATGCACTGGAAATCAGGCGCGATCCAACGACGAACCCGCTCTTTCGGGTCATGTTTCTGTTTCACAAAAAAGAGCCCTTTCCAGAATTTTCGCCTGAGATTCAGGTGACCTCAGCGCCATTTGACCTGGGCGTTGCTAAGTTTGATTTGACCATGTATGTGGAGCTGGTTGATGGAAGACTCACAAGCTATTTAGAGTATGCTACGGATATCTTTGAGTCTGACACCGTTGAGCTGATTCAGGACCATCTTCATCTAGTAGCGCGAGCGCTAATTGGTGACACGAATCGCAAAGTTGGGGACGTACCATTTCTCACACAGCAGGAACAGTCCATCTTTGCAGATTGGAACCGTGCACCGGAAAGATCACCGGAGATGCTCAACCTTGTTGATCAGGTGAAAAAGGTAACCTTGCTCCATCCCGATCGCAAAGCAATCGTGCATCAGGATACATCACTTTCGTACGCTGAACTTGTGCAACATAGCCGCATGGTTGCTTGCGCCATCCAGGCGAAGTCTGATAGCAAAACCTGCCGCTTTGTGGGTCTACTCCTGGGTCCGGAATGCGCTATTTTGCCTAGCATCATCGGATGTCTTGGCTCAGGGTATGGATACATACCCCTTGATCCTGCCTATCCGCAGGATCGGTTGCAGGATATGGTAAACCAAGCAGGGATAGAGACAATCGTGACAACGGCATCTCACATTGAATTGGGCCACCGTCTGACTGATGTGGTGATAGACTATGATTCTCTGTCTCCTCAGCATCAAATCGAGCTCAATCCTCCCAAGGCGGAACAAGCCGCATATGCCATTTTTACATCGGGTAGTACAGGGCGTCCCAAGGGAGTGCAAGTGTCATATGCCAACTTAGAAGCCTCGACGCGTGCCAGGTTGGCATATTATGAATCGCACCCCGGGGTTTTCTTACTGATGTCTTCGATTTCATTTGACAGTTCGGTAGCCGGTCTCTTCTGGACCCTTTGGAGCGGGGGCACATTGGTCACGAAGCAGGAGCGTTTGGAGCAGGATGTCGGCGCCCTTGCTGAGCTGATACATTCACAAAGGGTCACCCATACCTTGATGCTGCCATCCTTGTATGATCTGCTGATTCGGTTTTCCAAAGAGGATCAGCTGACCAGTTTACAACATGTGATTGTGGCAGGGGAGGCATGTCCTCCAGGACTCGTGTTAGAGCACTTTAAGAAACTGCCCGCTATTTCCTTGCACAATGAATACGGTCCCACTGAGGCAACGGTCTGGAGCAGTGTCCATACGCTGGTGCCCTCGGACGGTGACCGCAATGTCGTACCCATCGGTCGTTCCATTAGTGGTTACCAACTGGCCGTTCTAAATGATGACTTGAGGGAAGTCCCGATTGGG
>JAHQVP010000345.1 GCA_019634275.1 Saprospiraceae bacterium | reverse complement strand
TGCAGTGCTTCGATCTCCGTAACCCAATCCGACCAGGGCAACTCATTCATAAAGTATCGATCGAAATAGCGAGCGTTAAAGCTTTGATGATCAACGTCTTTAAGATCGCCCTGCATTGTTTTGAATTTCTTTTCCACAAAGGAGGCAATGTACCAGGGAACAACTCCCCTAAAACGGTAAAATACCTGGTCGCGGTCGCGAGGGATAGGACGGTAGATTGTTTTATCCTGTTCTTCAAAAGTAGCCCATCGCCATTGATCATCATGTCGGTCAAAATCATGAACCAGCAGATCAAACATTCGAGAACGACAGACCCAGCCTTGATCTACAAAGTGCGTTTTTTTCTCTCTAAGGTTTGCGAGGACATCCACGTAACCCAGGATTTCCTTGGAGTTACCAAATTGCTCAGCATCACTCCAATTGCCACTGGGTCGTTCTTCTAAGAGGTACAGCTCTTCAGGAAACTGTGAATTATAATTGCCGAGTCCATTCTGATGCTTTAGATAGACCAACTTGGGTGTGGTATAGAAAATACCCGCTGCTGCGCTTAGCTTCGGCAACACCAGGGCACCATAAGGGTGGCTGGCACTATTCTGATCCTTTAAAACATCGAGCAACTTTAGGTTGGCAAATTCGGGTGGCACCAGTTTACGATAATCTTTCTTGATCGATCGTAAGATGTATTGCTTTCCATTAGCGTGCTCCATTCTCAGCGAATTGGAAGCCATTCCTCCGCCTTTCTTGACAGGGGTTAGCCCACCTAGTGCCTTTTCCAAGTTAATAAGCGGTGCACGTACGGGGGTCGTCCACGTCGACCTATATTGATCACCAAGAAAGGTTTCCTTAAGGCCACTTGCGGCAAATTCCTTACTGGCAGCGATGATGGTGTCTTTCTGACTCAAGGCGGGATATTCAACTTCTTCGTCTACAGTGCCTGGGCGTGGCGGTCTCAATTGAGTCTCGTACACAAGCTCAAGTTCTTGTGCATCATTCAAAGCAAAAACTTCCAAACCTGTTTCAAATTCTGGATAGAATGTTATCCGCGCAAATCCCTCTCTTGCATAGGTAAATTCGACATCTGAGCCCCGGCCTACAAATGCCGCTCTACTGGCAGATCCACTGATGATGTATTGCCATTTTCCATCATCAAAATGCTGTAAGTTCTGATCATGGGCAGAGGCAAAAATGGTGTGAACGCTAAGTTCACGAGCGATCTGATCAATGCCCTCCATTAGAGCACGGTAATGAGCATTGGCCAAGTCCTGACGAGATCCTGTAACATTGCGAAAAATCGGGACTAGGGAACCAATTACAGGAAGCGGAACCGCAACATTATGAGTCGATGCGAAAGGAAAAATATGATCGTAAAGCGAGGAGTTTCCCCCATGATGCCCGCGAGAGCGAACCGGATGATGCATCATGAGAACCACTTCGTCATTCTTATGCTCCGTCATGATTTCGCGGATAGCGGCCAACAAATCATATCTGGATTTAATGTCACAATGATCATTAATGTCCTTCTCTTGATCCCAACGTTGTAGCCACCATTGTGTGTTGAGAAACACGAAGACCAGATCCTTGGTCACCTTCACCACCTTGGGATCACCGCACCCTTTCCCGGGGTAAAATTTCACCTTATCTTCGTCTTCGAAATAGTCTTCCACAAATTTCTCCATTCGATGGAGCGCCTTCAGGCCCTTGGCTTTTCCGTTATTCCAATCCTTCTCTCCTGCAATGAAGTAAGTTCTTCCTCGATGACCAGCGATTGCCTCCAACTGTTCCTTTAGAATCAGCTCTGCCTGGGGTCTCGATTCCTTTTTTCTGGAAGGCAAGCCATTGGGATAGATCTGATCGCCAAGGAAGGCTACGGAAGAATGGTTAGACTCTTTGGCAAGCATTTCCCGCAATCCGGTCAGTACAGGGTTACGTGCATTGGCTTTGGTGTCCCCAGCATTGCCGAGCAGATAAAGTGTATGGACAGGTTTTGCCCCCGTAACATTCACTTCAATCCCCGATTGCGCTTTGGGGTTTATGTAGGGCTTTTGGGCAGCAAGTTGGGTTTGCAAGAGGACCAAACCAAGGGCGAGTAAGAGGGTATTCTTCATGTAATATCGAAGTTAGCTAAAGATGAAGTTCCTGAAAAATGCAATTTTGCCATATGATGAAGTCCATACTAACAGTTACGTACATTCTTTTGTTTGTACCAAATTTTTTCGCCCAAGTTACTTCTGCGTCCGAGCGACAATCCGGTTATGAGCATCGATTGGACCTACGAGAGCAGTCCCTTATTGATCGAATTCCCTTTGAAAATATTGGCCCTACCGTGTTTAGCGGTCGTGTGGTCGACATAGAAGTAAGTCCATCCGATCCTACTATTTTTTATGTGGCTTATGCATCTGGAGGACTTTGGAAGACCATTAACAACGGGACTACCTTCACTCCTCTGTTTGATGACGAGGCGGTGATGACCATTGGAGACATTGCCGTTGATTGGTCAACAAACACCATTTGGATTGGGACAGGCGAAAGCAATGCCAGTAGATCCTCCTACGCAGGTAATGGTATTTATAAGAGCGAAGATGATGGAGTCAATTGGATCCATCTAGGACTCGCAGAATCGCACCATATTGGCCGACTTCTTGTAAATCCCGAAGACCCCAATACGGTCCTGGTGGCAGCTTGTGGTCATCTTTATTCCAAAAATGAAGAGCGTGGAGTGTATCGAACGACCGATGGGGGTAGTTCGTGGAGTCAGGTCTTATACATTAATGATCAGACTTCAGCCATTGACCTGTTGTATGATCCCCTTGATCCCTCGACCGTATATGCAGCGATGTGGCAGCGAGAACGAAAGGCTTGGGATTTTATCGAAAGCGGTGCAGGCTCTGGCATCTATAAATCTCAAGATGGTGGATTGACTTGGCAGCCCCTACAAAATGATGCCTTCGAGTTTCCAACAGGCGAAGGAGTGGGTCGCATCGGTCTCGCTGCATCTGTGTCTAATGGACAGACACACCTTTTTGCATTGCTGGACAATTACCATCGCAGGCCCGACAAAGATGAAAAGGTCGAAGGACTAACTAAGGACGAGCTTCGAGACCTGCCAAAGCAGGACTTCCTTAAGCTGTCGGACGAAGAGATCAAGGGATTTCTCGAACGGTATCGCTTTCCAAGAGAATATGGTCTAAAAGAAGTCCGGCATCTTGTGTCTTCCGATCAGATTCTTCCTCGAGCTTTGGTGGAATATGTGGAAGACGCCAACTCCCTCCTATTTGACACCCCGGTTATCGGAGCCGAAGTATATCATACTGCTGATGGCGGCATCTCTTGGCGTAAGACTCATGAAGACTATCTTGAGTATGTCTACAACTCCTATGGCTACTATTTTGGACAAATCCGTGCCCATCCTTCCAACCCAGAGAAGCTGTTCATCCTTGGAGTTCCGTTTCTTCGCTCAGACGACGGGGGCAGTTCCTGGTTAAGAGCGGATGGTCCTAGTGTACACTCTGATCACCATGCTTTATGGATCAACCCCGATCGACCAGGTCACATCATTAATGGCAATGACGGAGGCATTAATATTTCATATGATGATGGTGATTCTTGGACCAAGCAGAATTCTCCTGCTGTGGGACAGTTTTATGCCATAGCCATCGACAAGGCCAAGCCTTACCATGTTTATGGTGGCACACAGGACAACGGAGTCTGGAAAGGCCCTCGCACTTACACAGCCTCTAATCGATGGCACAGCTCGGGTGATTATCCCTATGACCGGGTCTTAGGGGGGGATGGCATGCAGGTGCAGGTAGACTGGCGGGACAACAACACGATTTACACCGGATTTCAGTTTGGCAACTACTTTCGAATTGATCAAGCCAGTGGCCAACGGAAGAGAATTAGTCCCAAACATAAGCTCGGTGAACGGCCTCTTCGCTTCAATTGGGAGACGCCTATTCACCTCAGTAGACACAATCAGGATATTCTATATCTAGGATCCAACAAACTCCATCGCTCAATGACTCAAGGCGACAGCTGGGATGATATATCCGGCGATCTTACCGCAGGCGGAAGAAAGGGGGACGTTGCTTTTGGTACACTGACCACGATTGATGAATCTCCAATCCAATTTGGATTGCTGTACACGGGGTCTGATGATGGTCAAGTGCAGGTAAGTCCTGATGGAGGGATTTCGTGGAAGAACATATCTGCAGACCTTCCGGAGAATCTTTGGATTGCACAGGTTGTAGCCTCTGAGCATCACGTAGATCGTGTCTATGCAGCGCTCAACGGCTACCGTAACGATGATTTTGCTGCCTATTTGTTTAGATCGGACGATCGTGGTCAGCAATGGCATGCCATTCATCAGCAACTCCCTGCTGAGCCTATAAATACGATTTGCGAGGATCCAAGCAGTCCGGAAATCCTATATGTGGGAACGGATCATGGACTATATGTCACCCTTGATGGAGGCCTACGCTTTCATACGATGGATCATAATCTCCCCAACGTGGCCGTGCATGACATTCTGGTTCATCCTGATGAGAAGGAGCTTGTTGTGGGGACTCATGGACGTTCCATCTTCATAGCAGACATCGGACCTCTGCAGGAACTCACTCCCACTGCAATCGCCTCTGATCTTTATTTATTTGACATTGATGATCTGGTGCACTCCAACAGATGGGGTGGCAAACGTCTTTATGCAAAGGACCCATTCTACAAGCCAACACTCAATGTTGTCCTATACTCCAATCGTGTGCAGGAAGTGAACTGGTTATTTGAAAGTATGGAAGGCTTGGTGCTTAGTGAAGGAAAATTTGCCATAAATGCTGGGCTTAACTACCTCTCGCTGACTCCGGAGATCACTGAGAATGCAGATGTCTTTCGCCGTGCACTGGCCAAGAAACAAGAAGACTACGAATGGAATGAACCAGACAATGGCGTTATGTATCCTGAAATTGGCGAGTATAAAATTAGGGTGGGTTCTGTGGAGAAAACAGTTACGGTGAAGAAAAGATAGCGACCAATGGTCTACCGCTCTTCAATCAGCATCCGTGCAATCTGCCGGGCAAGTCCTCCTACCTGTCCACCGGACATGTTCGTAATGGTGACCACCACGAGATCATATTCGGGATAACATAGCATCATCGTCGTGCCTCCCACAGATCCTCCCGAATGTCCTACCCAATGGTCTCCCTGGTCGTCAATAGCACTTCTCCATCCAATGCCATAGTTGGTAGCCTTACCGTCACTCGTGTATTGTGTTGTGGTCCACTCTTTAAAGGTAGCGTCTGATAGAAATTTGCCATCTAAATGTTGCATTGCGAAACGTGCCACGTCCTCAGAGGTAGAAAGAAATCCACCTCCAGCCCATTTATAGCTGTTGTCCACATAAGGAGCGGGCCTGAAGCCATCGCCATGTTTGAAGTAATACTGTCCTCTTCCTGGCAAGAGCTTTTCCGGCTCATCTGCATGGGTATGCAAAAGCGCCATAGAGGTGAAGACGGAATCTTGCATGTAGGTCAGGAAATCCTGCTGAGAAGCTCCCTCAACCACTCCAGAAAGAAGATTCCAACCATAACTCGAATATTGATATGCCGAACCAGGAGGATGGAGCAGTGGGTCTTCTCTAAAAATGGAAATGCCATGTCTGACAGTTTTATATGACTCCTTGTTTAAGTTTTCTGCGCCCTGGTAATGCCGGATACCACCCAAATGTCCTGCCACCTGGCGTACGGTCACGGCATGCTCCTTTTCCGGAAAGTATGGTACATATGTCTGAATAGTCTGATCAAGGTCCAACTTACCTTGTTCGTACAGAAGGCCCATCGCCGCTGCAGTAAACGGTTTGGAGACGCTGCCAATTCTAAATAGGGAGACAGCAGGCTCTACGGGGGTGCGGTTTTCGAGGTCAGAATATCCAAAACCTTGTGACCAGATTATATCGCCCTTATGACCAATGGTCACGGCCAATCCAGGCATGGGATTATCTGAAAGATATTGGTGGATGAGTTTCTCCAGTGCACCATCTTGTGCCTGTAGGAAAGTGGCACAAGCCATCGTTATTATCCAAAGTGCTATTCGACTCATACGGGGCCATTTAGATTTTTGAAATGCAGAGCCTCAATGTCTTGTACTTCTCCCCCAGCCAGTCCTTGTATCGAACCATACATTCCAGCGGTGTTAAGTATCACGCGTTCCAATTGCTTTTCTCTCTTATTCCAAATGGCGTGCATCGCTCTCTTTTCCTTATCGAGGTCCTCTCTTAAGTTAGTAAATCCCTTTATGATCGATTCCACTTGCATTCTAAATTCATTGCTAACCAAGTAATTGTATAAAAGTCCCATCTTATCCTGACTGTTATCCAATTGTTTGCGCAAGGAAGCGAAACGGAGTAGAGAGGAACGCAAGACGGGTACCAGTAATTTAAACTGTCGGAAGCTGCAGATCCAAACTCCATCAATCTGTGTTAGTCCTTCTTCTCCGACTGGCATCGTCTTGGTAACAATCACCCCCACGTCAGCTTTATGGGTGAGCATGTCTTGACGAAATTTGGTGATCCATGCCCTCTGAAAGGTCTTAGTGCGTTTACTTTCGATGTAAATGCTTCCTGCATCTTTCCTCATCGCATCGTGCACCATCAATATACAATCCCCTCCTCGGGCTCCTGATCTTATTTCCAAGACTTTGTCCATTGGATAGTGTTGGAGCAGATAGGATTCAATGGCCAATTCCTGAACCTCTCCCTGCATCTTCATAGACCCCTGGTCGATCTTTTGCCCCATGGTCTCCACCAGCTTCTTCTGATCTGCTAGCCGCTTTTCGTATTCAATCTTTTGCAGCTCCATGCGTTCTTGCATTTGAGTGCGGATATGGCTCTCGACGGCTCGTTGATTTTCAAGAAGCAATTTTTGAGCCCTGAGTGATTCCTCCTCTCTAATCGTATCTAGTTCTTGCTCGCGTTTGAGCAATTGGATCTCCAACTCACTGACCTTTCGATTCTTACGCTTCTGTTCCTCTAGCCTTAGGAGCAATTGCTTTACCTCGTTCTCCTTCTCTGCAGACAGACGTTCTTCAAGTTGACGGGCTAGCCGAATCTTTTCCTTCTTGAGCTTCTCCTGAATGATCTCCCAGGTCTGAGAGGACAATTGCTTTACATCCATCCGCTCCCGTTCTAACAATGCTGACTTTTCCTGCAGGTCCTCCTTGGCCTTTGCATATCGTGATGCGTACTTGTATTCCATCCTTCGCTCAATCTGGGCTTCCAGCACAGATTCTATGTCAACTGGAGTTCCACAGGAAGGGCAGTTCACTCCAGCAGTTTCGGTAGGTAAAAAATCCAATTCTTTCTTCATGCGCCTGAGTTGAACCATTAAAGATATCATCATATGTGGAAAATTCGTAATATTTCTGAAAGCCTTTCCGGCCCCATTTTCACATTGGATAGGTGTCTTCACTTGCGCTGTCATGC
>JAHQVP010000344.1 GCA_019634275.1 Saprospiraceae bacterium | reverse complement strand
CCAACAGAAGTCGAAGCCAAAAAATCCGGCTTGAGTTATGTCAATCTCGATGGTAATGTAGGTTGTATGGTCAATGGAGCCGGACTCGCGATGGCCACCATGGACATTATAAAACTGTCGGGTGGGGAACCTGCAAATTTTCTGGACGTCGGAGGTACCGCCGATGCAGAGCGCGTAGAGAAAGCCTTTAGGATTATCCTAAAGGACCCCAGCGTTAAGGCCATTCTCATCAACATTTTTGGAGGCATTGTGCGCTGTGATCGTGTAGCTAATGGCGTTGTACAGGCTTATAAAAACATGGGGAACATCTCTGTTCCCATCATCGTGAGGTTGCAAGGTACCAATGCGGACATCGCCAAAAAGATCATCGATGAGTCAGGACTGGAGGTGCACTCCGCAATCCAACTCAAAGAAGCTGCAGATCTGGTGGCTGAAGTACTGGAAGCATAGCCTTCGGTAACATGGCCCCGTGTCTGCTTATCCCAGTAATCCGGCATAAATGGACCTAAACATGCATTCGCTGTCGGACTTACTTACGGACGTGCGACACGCAGTACTCCTTAACTTTGACCAACCTCTTTGGATCAAAGCGGAAATTGCGCAACGATCTTCTTCCAACGGTCATGCCTATCTAACACTGGTGGAAAAAGAGGCCGGTGTAAGTAAGCTCCGAGCAAGAGCCGAAGCTGCGATTTGGAAGACCAATCTCCGTAAGATCCGGTCGAAACTGAAGCACCCCATTGGAGACCTTCTTGCCATCGGTGCTGAGGTCGCTATGCTGGTACAAGTAACATTTCACGAGCTCTACGGACTTAAACTGTCGGTACTCGACATTGATGAACAACATACGCTGGGTCAGCTAGAACTGCAGAAAATAGAGACCATCTCCAGACTCAAAAAGGAAGGTTTGCTGGACGCAAATGCGCAGATAGCCAAACCACTAGTATGGCAACGTCTGGCAGTGATCAGTTCTGCACGTGCTGCGGGTTTTGCGGATTTTCAAGCACAACTCAAGAACAATGCAGCCGGCTACAAAATTGCCATTTCCTTGTTTGAGGCCACCGTGCAAGGCGATCGGGCAAAGGAACAGATCGTTCAACGTCTTGCTCAAATTGGCCGTCAGAAAGAAGCATTTGATTTGGTACTGATACTGAGGGGAGGCGGATCCAAATTGGATCTTCGTGGATTTGATGAATATGAAGTCTGCAGAGCCATTGCCATGTCCCCGCTTCCTGTCATGACGGGAATCGGTCATGAAACCGATGCCTCGGTAGCCGACATGGTCTCTTCCCTTTCTGTGAAGACGCCAACAGCTGCCGCAGTGGCGATATTGGACAATTTGGGACAGTTCGAAGCAGCACTAGATCAATTGCTGAGCGGCATCCAACGAGAAGTTGATGCCACCATGACACGTGAGCATGAGCAATTGATTCATGCACTCCAACGCGTCCGATTGCTCAGCAACTTCTTACTTGATAAGGAACACACCCAACTTGTTTCGACTGCTGATAAAGTGCACTGGAACCTAAAACACGCACTGCAGCGGGAGCACTCAACCCTGGCAGCGATCCAAGCACAAGTAAAAGCGCTCGACCCATCCGAAACGCTACGAAGAGGATATTCCATCACCACAGACGAGCATCACAATGTCATTCAATCCACCACACATCTTGAAGTAGAAGATTCCATCATTACCCATCTGCATAACCGCAAGCTAAGCAGTACCATTACCAAAATTGAACTCCATGAGTCGAACAGCTGAGGACATCACCTATGAAGAAGCCAAGAATGAGTTGGCTTCGATTCTGGAACGACTGGAGTCCGGAGAAACCAACGTGGATCAGCTGCATACCCTGGTGGCGCGTGCCAAACACCTGGTCACCTTCTGTCAGCTTAAACTTCGTGAGATAGAACAAGCACTTGATGCTTCCAACAACGACGTCTCGCCCAACTGATTCCACCGCGAGCTAACACGATATCTTTTTTTTTGCAATCTTATGAGGTCGTAAGTAAGCCAATCTTCGATTGCCTTTTTTGCTAAATATAGATTAAGATCAATCCTCATGAAATGTGCATTGTCTATACCATCCATACGCCCTCTCCTACTCATGATGCTGCTCTGCTATGGTATGTCACTGATGGCCCAGCGTTCACAGCCAAATATCGTGATCGTCATCACGGATGATCAGGGCAAAAACGACCTTGGATGCGAAGGAAATGACATTATCCAGACACCGCATTTGGATCGCTTTCATGGCGAATCTTTGCGACTCACTGATTTCCATGTATCTACCACATGTACGCCCTCCAGAGCTTCACTAATGACAGGAAGGCACACCAACAGACTAAACGCCTTTCACACCATTGCTGGGCGCTCCATCCTTTTCGAAGATGAGATCACTTTGCCACAAGTATTGGCTCAGGCCGGATATCGCACCGGCATGTTTGGCAAATGGCATTTGGGAGACAACTACCCATTCCGTCCAAAAGACAGAGGCTTTCATGAAGTGTGTCGACATGGTGGTGGTGGTGTGGGACAGGGCCCTGACTACTGGGGCAATGACTACTTTGACGACACCTATTGGAAAAATGGAATGCCGACCCCTTACGAAGGATATTGCACCGACGTGTTTTTTGATGAAGCACTCTCATTTATTAAAAACAATCAGGCCGGTCCGTTCTTCTGCTACATTTCCACCAATGCGCCACATGGACCACTAAATGTACCAGAGGCCTACATGGATCGATATGCTCAGGAGACAGACTTAAACGAGCGTCAGCGACGGTTCTATGGCATGATCACCAACATCGATGACAACTTTGGACGGCTCGAAGCACAGTTGACAGCACTGGGCATACGAGACAATACATTGGTCATTTTCATGACCGACAACGGTACCGCCCTTGGTCACCAAGTATATGATGCGGGCATGACCGGAAACAAAGGATCTGTCTACGAGGGAGGTCATCGGGTGCCCTGTTATCTGCGGTGGCCAGATGGCAACCTTCAGGGCGGGAGGGACATTTCCCAATTGACGGCACACTACGATTTGCTGCCCACGATCGTGGATCTACTCTCAATTCCTCATCGATCACTAAAACCTTTAGATGGCATAAGCCTCCTGCCACTCCTTCGTGGCGCTGCGCCAGATTGGAGGGATCGCATCCTGTATATGGATACCCAAAGAGGCATCAATTTGGTGCACAAGAAAGACTACACCGTAATGAGCCAAGAATGGAGACTGGTCAACGGCTCGGAACTCTATCACATGCCAAGTGATCTCAAACAAGTCAAAAATGTCATCGATCAGCACCCAGCCGTGGTCACACGTCTAACAGAAGGATACGAAAAGTGGTGGTCTTCTATCTTGGCCGAAGATGCCGACGAGCGCTATGCATATATCGGCCTGGGGAGTGCACATGAAAATCCAGTAGCACTGATGTCGCATGATATCCTATGTGCAAAACCCTCCGGCAGATGGCATCAATTTGGGGCCATACGGGCAGCAGAAGGAACAGGACCTTGGAAGGTCGAAGTGCTTAGACCTGGATCATATCGAATATCGATCCGCAGGTTTCCAGTTGAATCCCATCTTGCCATCAATGATACTTTCGCGCAAGCAGAAGAAGATCGACAAATCGCGGGAAGATCCCCCGCCAGCATCAAATCGGATTTCTCCATGGCAACCATAGCGGTAGGTCGCTACTATGAAGAACTGCCCATCGAAGGGAATCCTCAGGAAGTGATTTTTAACTGCCATCTGGAAACGGGAAAATATGACATGACTGCCACTCTAGTGGATAGTCTTGGCAAAGCTTTTCCGGCGTACTATGTTTACGTAGAAAGGATAGAGAGCGGAGAATAAACAGTATTTATTGGCCTACCACGCGCTTCCGCGTCCGCACCCAATCCACCAGCTTAGGCCACCAGGCAAAACCACCGATTTTACTGTCATTCATGGCTCGTATGGTGAGGATCAAGCCAATCGGAAACAAGATGATGCAAGGCATCCATGCTCCAAGTACCGGATCGATCGTGTGGGTGTTGTTCTTAGCCAATTTCTCAAAGAGCTCGCTCAATACGATGTAGACCATGAAGAAGATGATCGCCACAAGCAAAGGATAGCCAAAACCACCCTTTCGAACGATGGCCCCCATGGGAGCACCTATGAAAAGAAAAATGAAACAGACCAGGGCCTGGCCGTATTTTGAATGCAAGAGGTATCGATGCTTAACAAGGTTGTGTTCTTCAAAAGCCACGGTGCGCATGTACTCAAAGGATTTATTCTTGGATGATTGAGCCTGCGATCGCGCTTTATTCAGGAGGTCGATCCGTTTTGCTGGATCAAATGTGCCCACGACACTAGGTGCCGACATCAAGTCATGCAGATGCGTCTGAGGGTAGGGTTCTGACCAATACTTCTCTGGCGTTCGGCTCTTTGCAATGGCCAAACTATCGGTCAATCTTCCCAAGTTTTTTTTGACCTTCGGCCCCTCCGCAGAGGTGGTATCTAAGGCGGGGTCGTAGGTAGCGAAGGCCATTTTTCTTCTGGTGTCGCTGCGTACTTCCTTGTACATGCCCTCAAGCGTGCCCCGAATCGTATCAATTTTTACTTCCAACTGGTCGATGCTCAGCATTTCATGATACGTCTTAAATAAGTCTTCGCCCGTACGATTGATGTCAAATTCCCCAAGATCAAACACCTTAGTCCAGGTTTCGAAATTGGTCCTGACAAAAGGATACTTACGGCGACCTGACGTCTCCTCGAGTTTCTGATACTGATGTCCATCTTCTAACTTCATCACAAAGAAGCGATCATCTGGCGTGATGAACATCTCGCCATCCTTAGCACGGAGAATATTAAATCGATTGCTAAAGTTGCTTTGATCATCGTCAATCATCACGTCTTTTATCCTCCTGTTGTCTGCCGACTTGCTGCCGATACGAATGGCATGGCCTTGAAAATCCTCATTGAATACTCCAGGCTCCAGATATAGTGCAGGCTTCTGTTTCTTGATGTCATACAATCTTGACTTTGCCTTGAGATTGGCATAGGGAATGACATAATCACTAAATAAGTAGGAGGTAAAAGCAATAAGTCCTGCGATAATCATGGAGGAACGCATGGTCCGCATGAGCGGAATACCAGCTGATTTCATGGAAGCCAACTCATACTTCTCTGCAAGACTTCCATACACCATGACCGAAGCCAGCAGCACCGCAATGGGCAGCGACAGCGGAAATAGCGTAAGGCTCATGTAGTAGATGAGCTCGACCAGCAGAAAAAACCCGACCCCCTTTCCGGCTATATCGTCAATGTACAACCACAGAAATTGCATGGTCAGTACAAACTGCGCGATGCCAAATGCTACCAGGAAGGGTGGCAGAAACTCTCTTACCAAGAGCTTGTCAATTTTGCTTATGCGCAGCTTCATGATGTACTGATCAACGATATTTTCCTCCGAAATCGCATGGAGCGACTTTCGTAGACCCAAAATTGCATCATCTTTGTCACAATCTGGTACTTATGCAAAGATCTAACACTTTAGTAACTCGCGTCTCTCCAGGCCAAAGGCATCCTATTCTGTAACAAAATAGATCAATGAATCGTCCTCCCACTGAATCTCATCGTGCGGTCTTTGATCGTGAAATAGCCCCTCTCAAGGATAAGCTATTTCGCTACGCGATGCGGATCCTGGGAGATGGACCCGAAGCCGAAGATGTGGTTCAGGATGTGTTGATAAAAGTGTGGCAGAAACGAGAGGTTTGGCAAGATTGGAATAACATCGAAGCGATGTGCATGACGATAACCCGCAATCTGGCGATCGATCGCAGTCGCAGCAAGCATCGGATGGTCAAGGATCTACCCGATCACTACGATGAGCCGAGTAAAGATGCTACTCCCGATCAGCTGACCGAAGCCAAAGATGTAATGGGGATCATCAAACAGGCCATGAGCGAACTACCGCCAAAACAAAAAGAAGTGATACATCTTAGAGAAGTAGAAGGACATACCTACAACGAAATCGCGGACATACTGGACATCCCAATGAGTCAGGTAAAGATAAATGTCCATCGTGCTCGATTGTTTTTGAGAGACCGTTTGAATAAAGAACAACTTGAAGGATAAACAAGACATAGAAGACATCATCAGTCGCTATTGGGATGGGGATACTTCTCTCGAAGAGGAAGCGCAAATGCGCGCCGCTCTTCAAGAAGAATCGTCATTGGATCCTGCCGCCTTGGCGTTGACAACCTTTTTCCAAAAAGAAAAACAGGTACAGTCTACACGTCCACTGGAAATTCCTGCCCAAGCAAAGGTTCGCAGCTTATGGTCCCGATACAGAGCTTTGGCAGCCGTCCTTGTGGTGGCACTTGGTGCATTCTTTTTCCTCCAACAGGGCAATGTGACTTCAACATCAGACACCTTTCAAGATCCCGACCAGGCCTTTGCGGAAGTGGTAGAGGCCCTGCAGTTTATATCAGGAAAGATGAACAGCGGCATGACGACAGCAGGTTCATCTTTAGAAAAAGTACAACCCTTAGACGACATCTTCAATTAGCAACAACATGAAAAACAGCTTTCTCCTCTATTTGCTCCTGACCTTGAGCTTATCATCCTTTGCTCAAGGATCTATAGATGACGTATTTACAAAATATGAAGGTGATAGTCAATTCCGCATCGTAAACGTCAGTAAGACCATGTTTAAGCTGATGGCAAAGAGCGAGAAAGTCGCTGCTGATCCTGATTTGATGCAGGTGATCAGCGACTTGGAAGGAATGCGTGTACTAGTCAAAGAAACGGGGGGAGTTCCATTCTTTGATCAGATTGTACCCTCATTGGCCCAGGCTTATGATCCTTTGATGTCCGTACAGGAAGATGGAGAAAACATTCAGATGTACATCCAGGAAGGAAACGAGCATATAGAGCAATTTATCGCAGCTGCGCATAATCAGGAACAATTCGTCCTCATCCACTTGCAAGGAAAAATCGACCTGGAGAACATTAGCAAATTGTCCACAGCCCTAGATGCCCCGGGATTAAAGTACCTCGAGAGAGTCAAGCAATAAACAGCTTCTAAGCCAACGCTGACATGCTCCACCGATTGACATGTCACTTTCCGTCCTCCTCACAACAGGAGATATTTACCTCTGATCGGCTGTCTGAAAGCAGAGACTACCCTACTAGTCTTCTTATTACGAGAATATTAATTAGCTTAGCTAAGCTAATTAATATAAGATGATTCCATATAAAAAGAAAGGAGCCGCCGACATCACTCCGTATCTGATCGTCAATGATATCCCGAAGCTTTTGCTCCATTTGCAGAAGGCGTTTGGTGCGCGTCTTCATGGTAAACTAACCAGACCCAATGGGTCTTTGATGCATGCCGAGATTTCCATCGGTGATTCCTTAATTATGTTGGGGGAACCAATGGGCCAATTCGGACCCATGCCCAGCAACCTCTTCCTCTATGTGGCGGATGCGGCCGCCACTATATCCCAGGCCCTAAGCGCAGGCGGCACCCTTGTCATGGAATTGACCGACATGCCCCATGCGGGAGTCCGATATGGAGGTGTGAAAGATCCATCGGGAAACAATTGGTGGATCGGTACCCACCTCCAGGACATGAGTTGGCAGGAGCAACAGGACTCTATCAATGCTACCGCCCAACATTGGTCCAATGAGTGAGGCGCAATCCCTGGAGCATCTCTCATCAGATCTGTACTCGGTAGCCCTATTGCTGGTCCGGCACTCCAGAGAGCAGTCAGCATCTGATGATCTGACCGGACCGCAACGATCCGTCATATCGCGACTGGTCAATAAGGGACCTTGCACAATGGGCGCATTGGCAGATGCCGAGCATGTCAAAGCCCCCACGATGACCCGGATTGTACAAAAATTGGAGGCTGAAGGCTACATCGTTAAGAAAGTGATGGAATCGGATCGACGAAACACGGTAGTGGACTATACATCAAAAGCCTGGACGGCCTTGGAAAAATCGAGGGTCAATGGCAGTCGCGCCCTGAGAAATAAATTGTCTGTTTTGTCGAGTAAGGAGCATGAGACTTTGCTCGACGCGATCATCCTACTCAAAAAGATGCTCGCCTCCGAAGCCGAATAGCCGTCGGAGACATCCGCTCAGCGATGCGCTACTACCTGGGCATCTAAGAATGCATTGATGGGCCTCGCCGCCTCATAGGCCGTCGTGAGCTTCTTGATTATGCCAGATTTCAGCAAAGCAGCGGGTTCAAACTCTTTTCGATAATAGAATTGTTTGTTGTAGAGTAGCGGCTGCACGTCAGCAGCTTCTCTAAACTCTGTCGGTATACGCTTATTCTTTTCCCCTAGAATCTCTCCGAAATGACGCCGAAAGGCCTTATCACTCACCATCGAATCAAAACCCTTCAAATCGGCACAGATTGCTGTCCTTACCGCCATCAAGCTATGTTTGTCCAGCATATAAAGTCCACTATACAACTGGAGACCCTGATGGTTGACGTGCATAAAGAAACCCGGCCGGCCCATTTCCTTCCGACCATGTGGCGAGAGATGCGCGGCCATGTGTGTCTTGTAGGGCGACTTATCCTTACTAAAACGAATGTCGCGATGGATGCGCATGAGGTAGTCCTTTGAAGGACGAGGAGCCTCAACCCAATCCGTCGACAATTCCAATAATAACGCATCAACAAATCTTAAGAAGGGCTGCTTCACTACTTCCTCATAGCGCTTCTTGTTTGCCTGAAACCAGGTCCGGCTGTTGTTTATGGTGAGCTCACTAAAGAAATCAAAGAAGTCTTGACTAAAGTAGATCATGTTTTTTTGTTTAATGACGATTGCTAATAGCAGAAAGGAGACAAAGGCGCACCCCTTCTGCTGGTGTTTCATGGACAGGGAGAAGAAATGCCGATGTGGCATGATCTCGATTGTCTTTCTGAACATGTAAGATCATTGGACTTACTACCCATGCTGAGCCAGCAGGTGTCGGCAGCAATGGGAACAGGGGCAGATCTCTTTGTTTAGTACCGATCAAAATAGATATTTCGCAGGCCGCTTCCCTCTGTATTTACGCCCATCACTTTCCCGTCCTCTCGTTTGAAAGTCAATTTGGACAGGAACCAAAGATCGCTTGCAAATACATCTTCTTCTAATGCGGTTAAGATGACCGGATCATGAAAAGGAAGGGTCAACTCTAAGTCCGATTCTTCACTCCCTTGCAATATCCGCTTCAGCGTAAAGCCCGCATCATATTCTCGAGACACATACCTACCTTCATAAGCAGACAATTCACCAGGGTCAAATGAAGCCATGTCATCTTCCTCGTCGCCACTATTAGTCTTTGATGGGCTTTGAAAATCAGTCAATGTCTCCAATACCAGACGTATGTAACCGTCTCTGTCGATCGAAGGCACATTGGTTTTGATCAATACCGTCAGATCGTGATCAGGGAAGTGTTGTACGCTGGTCCGATAGCCCGCACTCGATCCGGTATGTCCGATGTTTCTGAGGCCATGATAATCCGATATGTTTAGTCCACGCGCATACGTTAGCGGAGTCCCATCGGCCAAAGATTCGCCAGATGTTGACCGCAGGTCATTGATGGTTTCAAAGAGGCACCACTTCTTATCTTCCGGATACATCACGTGCAGTGTCCATTTAATCAGATCATGCATGCTGGTGTAAATCCCTCCCTGACCATACGCTGTACTGTTGTCAAAAAGTCGCCGGTATCCGTCTTCATGGGGCAGATATGACTCCGCAGCATTAGGAAAGACTTCCCCGGCCACGTCCATCACATAGGTGTCATTCATCTCCAAGGGCTGGAAAACATTCTCGCGCATCCATGATTCAAAAGATGCTCCAGACGCTGCTGCCACCAAATCGGCCAACAGCATATAGGCGGTATTGCAATACATGTATTCGTCTCCCGGCTCAAAATTTAGGGTTTGGGTCCTACTGACCAGTGCTCTACCGTCTTCTTGCCTTATGCCATCGCCAGAACGGTGGCCCTGTAGCGCCTGCAAAGCATAAATCTCGCGAAGACCACTGGTGTGGTGCATAAGATCAAGAATCCTGATATGATCCAGCTCAGGAGGGATATAGTCCAGGTAAGCCGAGATCGGATCGGCAGGTCCGTCAATGTTGCCCCGTTCTATCAGTAGATTTACTGCAAAGCAAGTTATTTGTTTGGCCACGGAGCCGATATCTGATATGGTTTCCGGTGTAAAGCCAATCTGATGCTCCAGATTGGCCAGTCCATATCCCCTGAGCAACAAGGTCTCCTTTCCTCTTAAGACAGCAACGGAAGCGCCCGGAGAATTGGGCGCAGTTTGTGCGGCAAAAAAATGATCCGTAGCCTCTGCTAGTGTAGAATTCTGCGCCGAAATTGCAACGGTGGAGATCGTGAAAACGCAAAAAAATAGGATAGAAATATTCTTTGGCATGTGATTAAGATACAGGGAATTACAAAGACATTTTACACATTTGCAAGCAACTTAACTTAATCAGTAAAATCATGAGGAAGGTATCGTGGCAGGGTGTATACCCCGCAGTAACAACAAAGTTTCATGAAGATGGATCCCTTGACATTCCAGGATTCATTCGCAACGTGGTGGCACAAGCAGATGCCGGCATTGATGGCATTGTGATTGGAGGCTCGCTTGGCGAAAGCAGTACGCTGACCCACGAGGATCGTCTTGCGCTGCTCCATGCCTCCCTAGAGCAGTTGGGAGATCGTATCGATATTATCCTCAATATTGCGGAAGGCTCTACACGTGCGGCTTGTGCGCTCGCTTCCAAGGCCGAAGCGGCTGGGGCTCATGGACTCATGCTTCTGCCTCCCATGATGTACAAGCCTACCGATCAGGAAGTGGCTGATTTCTTTGCTGCGGTCGCAGAAAGCACCACATTACCGATCATGCTCTACAACAATCCTGTGGACTATAAGATTGAGGTTACGCTGGACATATTGGATCAGCTTCAAGGCCATGCCAACATTCAGGCCATTAAGGAAAGTACACGTGACATCTCCAATGTAACGCGTCTTCGCAATCGCTTTGGTCAACGTTATAAAATACTCTGTGGTGTGGATACCATCGCCATGGAAGAATTGGTGATGGGGGCTGACGGCTGGGTAGCGGGATTAGTTGATGCCTTTCCTGCAGAGACGGTCGCCATCTATCGACTGACCAAGGTTGGGCGTCTGGATGAAGCTCGGGCCATCTACCGCTGGTTTATGCCTATCCTGGAATTGGACATTGATCCACAGCTGGTACAGAACATCAAACTGGCAGAAGTCATGACGGGCTTGGGCACAGAGCACGTGAGGGCGCCTCGAGCTAAGTTAACCGGTGCGCGACGAGCAGAGGTGATTAAGATATTAGAGGATGGTCTGGCCAAGCGCCCTACCCTTCCGGAATACCTTCACCTGGAAGTAACGGCCTAAGTCTGGCCCCCTACAGCCATGCGAAGCTCATTTAAATGCATCGATGGCCACACCTGTGGCAATCCCGTACGTTTGGTGGTGGAGGGCGCTCCTGATCTGGAGGGACAAACCATGATGGAGCGCCGGTTGCATTTTCTAAAAGAGTTTGATTGGATGCGCACCGGTCTCATGTTTGAACCTCGGGGACATGATATGATGTCAGGCTCCTTTCTCTATCCTCCAGCAGATCCAGCGAATGACATCGGTATTCTATTTATTGAGACCAGTGGATGTTTACCCATGTGTGGACATGGTACTATCGGAGCGGTAACCATGATGATTCAGGAAGGAATCGTGATCCCTCGGACAGAAGGAGAGCTTCGCCTGGAAACTCCAGCAGGAGAAGTTCATGCCACCTATTCTGAAGCAGATGGTAAAATCACTTCCGTTAGGATCAAGAACGTACCTTCTTTTCTGCACAGTCAGAATATTGAGGTAGACTGTCCTGATTTGGGACGTCTCACGCTTGATGTAGCGTATGGGGGCAATTTCTACGCCATTGTAGAACCACAAGCCAATTTCCAGGGAATAGAAAAGTACCAGGCTGCTGACCTGATTCGCTGGAGCCCTGTCATTCGGGATCAACTCAATGCCAACCACACTTTTGTGCACCCCAAAGATCCGTCCATTGAGGGACTCAGTCATTTACTATGGACGGGAGAAACCATTGGTGCCGATGCGGACGCTCGAAATGCTGTCTTTTACGGAGACAAAGCCATCGATCGATCTCCTTGCGGCACCGGCACTTCGGCACGAATGGCGCAATGGACGGCTCAGGGAAGACTTAAGGAAGGATCGACCTTTGTGCACGAGAGTTTTATCGGATCACAATTCGTTGGCAGAGTAGAATCGGTAACCACCTGCGGTCCTTACCCTGCCATCATTCCCAGTATAGAAGGCTGGGCAAAAATAACAGGATACAACACGATCTTTATCGACGATGACGATCCTTATGCACATGGTTTTCAGGTCATATAATTGCATGATTCCTGCTTCAGCTGTCAAAACACCAGAGCCATGCATGTACATATAGTGGGTGGCGGTATTGTAGGACTGTCCTGCGCTTGGTACTTAAGGCATGCAGGTATGGAGGTTACTGTAGTCGATGCAGGAGACTTCACCGATGGCACTTCGCATGGCAATGCTGGCATGATCGTCCCCAGTCATTTTGTGCCATTGGCTTCACCGGGCGTTATTGCCCAGGGCATCAAATGGATGTTTCGAAGCAAGAGTCCATTCTACATCAAACCAAGACTGGATTTGGAGCTGATGCAATGGCTTTGGAGATTCTATCGATCTTGCAACAAAAATCACGTAAACAACTGCTCCAGAACCCTTTATGATTTTAACGAACTGAGCAAAACATTGTACAAGGAGTTTGATCAGCATGCTGATTTCTCTTTTGACTTTGAAGAAAAAGGGCTACTGATGCTCTTTCAAACCGCCTCCAGTGAGGCCGCTGAAATTGCCTTAGCCGGCCAAGCTGCCGCATTGGGCATCGATGCGCAAATTTTGGGTCCTGCCGAACTGCAGGCGCTGGAACCCAATATCCGCATCGAAGCGAGAGGGGGCGTGTACTTTCCCCATGACGCTCATCTGTACCCTCAGCGATTTATTCAGCAGATGCGAACATCTCTCGAGCGCCAAGGAGTCAATTTTCGGCCTCATACGAAAGTCATCCATTTCGATACCGAACACGATGGCGTCCGCGCCCTGGTGACCGATCAGGGCAAAATCGAAATTGAACAGTTGGTCTTGTCGGCAGGCAGTTGGACGGCAAAGCTGGTCAAGAAACTTGGACTACGCCTCTTGCTCCAGGATGGAAAAGGATATTCGACAACGCTGACGGCTCCACAGATACGGCCCGACATACCGACTATCTTGACGGAGGCCAAGGTAGCCGTCACACCCATGGGGCAAGATCTGCGCATCGGCGGCACATTGGAGCTATCCAACTTCTCAAAAAAAGTGAATAGAAATCGACTCCAGGGTGTCTTGGAAAGCATGCCACGGTATTATCCAGACTTCGCACTCGATTCCATTGATCCCAAGCAAGTCTGGCAAGGCTATCGACCATGCTCACCGGATGGCATGCCATATATTGATCGACTCGAGCGATTTACCAATGCCATTGTAGCCACCGGGCACGGCATGATGGGCATGAGTCTTGGCCCCGCAACCGGCCTCCTGGTACGTGAACTGATGGAGGATAAAAAACCCAGCATTGATCTGTCGCGCATGCGCCTACGCTAATCGGGTCAGCATTTTCAGTCTATGCTTCAATACACGCGAATAATTTCACCGCTTCCCTTGCCAAGGACACTTTTGGCATACCCATTGACCACCCGCTTCATGGAGACGGGATCATGTCCAGGGAAGTAGTCCGCATATTTTTCCGCCGAAGGTTCAACGAGCCCAGGGCATACTACATTAACTCGCTTTCCATCAGACAGTTCAAGATTTACCGCCTTAACAAAACTGTGCAGCGCACCATTCACCATTGCCGCACTGGTGGTCATGACTACCGGATCATCCGCCAAGATGCCCGTGGTAAGGGTGATGGAGCCTCCTAGTGACAAGTGCTGCAGCCCATGCCTCACGACATTTACCTGTCCCATCAACTTACTCTTTATGCCAATGTAGAAGTCTTCTTCTGACATACGCTCCAGGGAATCCCAGTGTGCTTCACCAGCGGCAACGACAATGGCATCGACCGTCCCCACTTTTTCCAAGCCAGCTCGGATCGATCTTTCATCGTTGATGTCTATTTGCACATCTCCCGCAGATCGGGTTGCCCTCACCACTTCATGCTGTGATTCAAAATGCTGAGTAACGTAGTTTCCAATGGTTCCCCCTGATCCGATGATAAGTAAGCGCATGATTCCTTTTGATCTTAGTCTTGCCGTAAGATAGACTTAAAGCCAATCAAATCAACGCAAAGTCAAAATAGTCTGGAGCGTGAAGACGGAACCTTGGCGAGGTCCAAAAGGCTCTGTCCAAGATCAGGCCGGGTGCCCTTTACCATCACCTGATTTTTACAAATCGGTGCCAATCTTTGGTCTGACCGTTCTCGATGACCAGGGAATAAACACCGGGGACGAGTGATGCGACATCAATTTTCGAACCCCGAGTTTTCCGGACTACATTGCCCCATGAATCGATTAGGTACATGGATTTGTCAGCAATATTGCCGATGATATGCAACACATCAGTCGTTGGGTTCGGAAAGACCGCATAGTGCTTGTCTCCAACCGCAACATTCACGATCTCGGTATATGACATAGCCCCATCAAGGTCTTGTTGCCTAATCCTAAAGTAATAGTTTCCTTCCTGGACCAACTGATGAACGTATGCATACGTACCCCCCTGATAATCATTTCCTTGCCCCTCGATCGTTGCAATGGCTCTAAAATTTTGGCCATCTTGGGATTGCTGCACTTCAAAGTACTCATTATTGACTTCTGTCGCCGTGCCCCAGGAAATCTCCACCACTTTCGGTTGGATAAACTGAACATCGAAATTGGTCCAACTGACTGGCAGAATGATCTCACCGGTAGACACCGAGCAATCGCTGCCATTGCCGGAATTGTCATGATTGGCCTCAATTGAAAAAGGACCTCCACATGGACCCGACAAGGTAATCGTGTAGGTGTTGCCAGAACACGCACAGCTATGGGGTCCTGCGCCGGTCAGGATAGTGGCATCTGTCGCGGTAAACGTAAGGGTCCGATTATCAGGACCACTGCCCTCCGTAAAGAGAATATCGATCGAATAGGTACATGTCCCGTTACCATCATTGGTCAATTCTACAATATTGGATTGGTCGACGGTACATCCTTGTGCCTGCAGTTGCGTAGTGGCAAAAGGCAGAAGGAATATGATTAGTGAGAATATCTTTCTCATGTGGCTCTGGTTTTCGTGAAAAAATCAGGTGACGATTCCAGCATAAGGAACCATACCACGTTTAGGACGGGAGTCCTTCAATGAAGTCACATAAGCATCAACTCATTTGATCAATCAAATGAAATGTCCCGATGCGCACCATCGCAAAAGGGTTTGTTATTTGATGCCCCGCATCTACAAAAGGAGGCTTTGCGATCCCGAATCTCTTTCGTACCGTCGGGAAGGGTAATCTCCATCGGGCCCTCCAAAAGCAAGGATGCTCCGGCATTGACCCGCACCGAGGTGTGAGGCACAGCTTCTGGTTCTTCGTCCTGTTCCAGACTTGTCCGGTAGCTGAGTGCTCCAGAGGGACACTGGTCTATTTGAGCCTTAATCTCTTCCACAGTCGCTCCCTCAGTCTCCACCCAAGGACGTCGATATGGATCAAACACTTTAGGAAGCCCTTTAGCACAAATGGCAGAATGAATGCACATCTTTGGTTTCCATATGATAGTGAGCTCTTCTCCCTTCTTGTAATGCTTCACGATTTCTTTTTCTTCCATGCCACATCAGGATTTAATCTTCAATATACAATGCTGACTTCGTTATTTAGTTGCATTTGCGGAAGAAGTCAACGTATACCGTTCTATGCCCTTATCTTTGCGGTGTGAAGACGCTTCTCATAAGTACTGCTTGTCTCATCTTCATCAGCACCCTGCAAGAAGGTACCCTACCAGTTCCCTTAGCCGTTAGGGGTCCAGCAGTGAGCGACACTTTGCAGTATATTTTTCTTGGCCATACCTATGAATGGCACACTGGAGGCAATCGGATTGACCCACGGATTGTGGCCTTAGATCCACAGCAATATGACCGCATTTGGTTGGGAGGTGACATTTGCAGTGAAGCCATGCTCTACGAGACGACGCTGCAACACATCGACGAAGTATTTGACCTTTCTAAAGCAACTACGCAGTATGCGTTAGGTAACCACGACATTCGAAACGGAAACATCCAGTGGTACCACCAGTATACTGGCCGCAGGTCTTACAACCACCACACAGAACACGGACTGGTGAGCGTATGCCTAAACTCCATGCTAAACACCACGCTATGCCAGGACCTCAACTTGCAGTACCAGATGTTGAAAAACATCTGCGACACCATCAGTCATAGCAAACATCTAGTGGTTTTTCATCACCTTAACCTCTGGGCAGATCTTCCCGACTTACCTCCACCATCAACCTACTCCCATCATGACGCTCGATATTGGACAGCCAATTGCGACTCAATCAAAACGCATTATAGGGATGTGATCTACCCGATGCTGAAGGAAGTTAGGGCGCGTGGGATTAAAGTGTACTGCATCGTCGGTGATACCGGTAGTGGTACGTACAAGGGATTTCACACGGAAAATCGAGATTCCATCCATTTTTTTGCGTCCGGGGTAGACAACTCTCGTTATGCCGATGATCCTCAGGCTTATGGACAGCAGCCCGCTGACAGCGTCTTGATCTTTAAACATGATTTGGGCCAGCAACATCTGACGTGGGAGTTTGTCCCGATCCAGTAGTTTAACCCATGTTCGTCAACTGCCTCTGCGATCATGTGTCGGCCTAAAATACTATGAGCTTGCTGCTCTGGGTTCTGCCACAAGTGGAAGTGATGGTGTAGAAGTAATGCCCTGACGACCAGTCCGCAATATTGAGATCAAAGCCAACACCGGGGCTGAGATCATATGTTGCCACCGGGACACCCAAAGGAGAATAGATGACAAGCTCCAGTCCGCTACAGGACGATGTCTCCCTAACATCAAAATGGACGACTTGATTGGCAGGATTAGGGAAGGAATGTGCCAGTCTGGGCATCAGATCTGCTTCATTCACATCCACTGTTACGCCAAGTGGAATCTTAAGCACAAGTGCATTTCTGTCCCCTTGACCAACTGCTCGCTGCTCTCCCACTACAAAAGCAGTTCCGTCCTTTATGAGCAAGGCATGAGCAACCTCGCTGCCATCTGCTCCGTAGGTCTCCTCCCACAGTACATGGCCTCCATCATTTGTTCTGACCAATACAATATCCGTCTCGAAATTTTGAGGGTCCCTACAGCTAGTTCCGAGTAAGAGCAGATCTCCATTGTCAAGGATCGTCACCTGCCGTCCGTAGTCGAAGAGCACTTCCCCAAAGGTACGCTCCCATTCCAGTTGTCCATCGTTGGAAATCTTCGCCAGGTACATATCAAAACTACCCGCTCCCATGCTTTGTGTAGACCCCATGACGTAATAGCCTCCGTGCGGTGCCAGAGCAACGTCGGTCATCCAATCATTCTGCATGCCGCCCAATTGTCTGCGCCAAAGTTCTTGGCCACTCTCGTCGTGCTTAATGATCAGACCAGAAGCAGACGGATTGTAAAATTCGAACTCACTGTATCGATGGTGTCCGCTCACCACCCCTACACTCACAAAGTCACCCGCTTCGTCCTGTAGAACATCGAATAAAAAATTCTTAGTGGTAGTGCCTTCATAAATTGCCCATTCCTGCTGTCCATCAGCAGTCACTTTAAGCAAAAGCGTAGAACCCCTTGTGACCACCCCACCACTGGACCGGGTCATGCCGCTCAGGAGATATCCTCCATCGCGTGTCTCGATGGCATTGAAGCCCTCGTCATGATGCCGAGAACCACCATCATAAAATGCCTCCCATTCCATCTCCCATTCACGGTCAAGCTTAAGTAAGTATGCATCGCGCCTTCCTTTCCAACGAGTGCCCGAGACCAACAGGCCACCGTCACGGGTCCGGATCAGGCCATATGGATAGTCTTGCTTATCCGAACCAAAGCACCTGCGATCTTGTAGTTTATTGCTTTCGTTCAACTGCAGCAGACAGATGTCCTCGCTCCCTTGGCTAATGGTTCGATCAGAAGTCAGCAGGATCAAGTTCCCGTCAGCCCCTGTCACGATGTCGTAACCGATTTCGTCCTGCCCTCCACCATAAGTGTAGAGCACTGCTTCTTCCTGAGCATGTACGGTCATGAAATGCAACAGGACAACAAAATGAAAGGAAAAAAGACTTTTCATCGCCGGCTAAAAGTAAAAGATATTATCGCAGGAGTCCAGTCGTCAGCGTCTTCATTCCCGGCGCTCATTGTCCACTGCTTCCCAGCTCTATGGTCGAACCATCCTCAAGCATTTTGAGATGACGAACACCATCGACCTCATACCTTTCCACACGCAGGGTGCCAGGACCAAAGTCAATCTTCTTGCGGTAAGCAGCAAAGGCTTCATTGACATTTGACAATCGAATAAAGTCAATCGTAAGCTCGGAGAGATCCTTTGAAACCGCACCGATCTTTGAGTCCGTAATTTCCATGTGGGCCACTTGAACAGTGGAGTGTTCTCCGGCCGAAATTCCTTTATCCCCAACCCGCTCCATCATTACTCGTTCTATCCTTGAAGTACTTCCTGAAAAATCCAGCGCATCATTGCCCGTATCTCTGAAGTAGCAATTTGAAATTCGGCTTTGACAAAAGTCGCTATCAAGCGCATCAAAGGCAGTGCCAGCGAAAAGGCATTGTGACATACTAAAAGTGGTATTGACCACATTAAGGGCATCTTCCTGCTGACTATCGGCAAAGGTAGCATGGGAGAACTCGACAGGGCTTTGATAAAAAGTAACTCCCCCCGTCAGTACAAATCCGGCATCATCGATCGTTCCCAACCGTTCGAATAGGGCATGCTTGACCCGAGATTGGGCGCTGGCCTGCATGACCGCAAAAGCGCCGGTACCGTCTTCAGATCGTATCACGACGCGATGGTCTGAAGTACCCGCCATTTCGACGGAAGAAT
>JAHQVP010000343.1 GCA_019634275.1 Saprospiraceae bacterium | reverse complement strand
CTCCCGGTGGATACTTTGAACCCGAGCACTGGTATTTCGGCACCGATCAATTCTCCCCTATTCCTCAACAACCTGATTATTATTCAGGCACCCCCCTCCGGGATCACTTTCGATGGATCTACTTCGGCAATACCACCTCCGATGGGGTGCTCTATTTTGCCCAAGAGCAGGCTGATCACCAGCTGGATATCGTTTCTTATCTGGGCAATGATCCTGCGCTGAGACTCAAAAGCTCCGATGGAATGACCGTATTCGGATTTGGTCGCGGAGATGAGGCTCAACCCCTTTTAACCACCCCACACGAGTTTATTGTGGGCTATTTCCCGCATCCGATCCGTGATCCCATGGATCATCAATTTTTTAAGGAATTCATTGACCGTAAGCTTAAATAATCATTCGATGAGCTATAACCTTAGTGTCCTCTTAATTCTGACCTGCATGGCCTGCCAATCGACTGATCCACCCGGCAATGCACAGATCAAAAAAGAAGTCAAAAATCCGCTTTCATTCGATCAAACAAAGATCATCGACAGTACTCAGCACTGGTGGGCTCATTGTCCAGCAGAGATCAACGACGATGGAGTTATGGACCTTGTCTTCATTAACAACAATTCCGCAGGAGGCTACTTGGGGTATTACTTGGGCAACACCGATGGGAGCCACTGGGAGCTAAAAGTGGTTGCCGACAAGACACCAGAGGGCCTATTATTTGCCTCGGGAGACCTGGAATGTGCAGATATGGATGGAGATGGTGACATCGACATTTTTGCAGTGCAACACCCCGGTGAGTGGGTGGATGCGGATGCCCCCGCCAAAATGATGTGGTACGAAAATCCATCGTGGGATGTACACCCGATCGGCTCCGTACCAAATGCAGTGAAGGACGTGAGCTTTTCTGACTTTGATCTGAATGGTAAAATGGACTTGGCAGTACTAACCTTTGCCGCCAATACCTTGAGCATTTTCAGTCATGATTTAGATGGAAGCTTCGCACGGGTTTCGTACTTCCAGGGTTTCAAAAACCTGCATGAGGGAATGTATACGGGTGATGCGGATGGAGACGGATATCCAGACGTTGCCGCCAACGGGATGTTGTTTATGAATCCCTCAGGCACCCTTACCGATGAGTGGATAGTCGATCCAATTGACCCAAAATGGCATAACCAAGAGGGAGACTGGTCACGGAATGCCACCAAATGCTTTATGCGAGATCTCGATGCTGACGGCCAGCAGGAAGTATTCATCTCCCACAGTGAGCGCGCAGGCTACCCACTCAGCTGGTACCGCAAGTCAGCGGGAGGTTGGCAAGAACATGTAATCGCCGACAGCATCCCCGCATGTCATACTTTGCAAGTATTTGATTTTGATCTCGATGGCGATTTTGACGTTTTGGCTGGTGTAAATGCCGGAAGGGCTGTCAACCTGGGCAAGACATCGTTTCCAATGATCATTTTCCTCAGCAGCGAGGAATATTCACAATGGACTCCCAAAGTACTCTTGCAAGATGGTGTATACAATGGGCAGGCAGCAGATTATGACGGCGACGGAGACATGGACATCTTTCGATACCCCAGCCATGAAGCCAAGTCTTTTTTCCTTCTCGAGAATAAAGTCAAGGGCTGATTTCGGCGCTTTTGAATTTGTATTTTTGACCGAAAGACAACTGCATGGCAGGACATAATAAATGGTCTAAGATAAAGCGCAAGAAGGGCGTGGCGGATGCCAAACGATCTAAAGCTTTCAGTAGAGTAATCAAGGAAATATCCGTTGCAGTCAGGGAGGGAGATAGTGGCGATCCAGAGTTTAATCCTCGTTTAAGAGTAGCATTGGCCAATGCCAAGGGCGTCAATATGCCCAAAGAGAATGTCGAAAGAGCCATCAAAAAGGCCCTCGACTCCGGCGGCGAGGCATTGTTACAACCTACCTACGAGGGATATGGTCCTGGTGGCATTGCCATTTTTGTAGAGTGTACCACCGACAACCTCAACCGCACCGTCTCGAGTGTCAGGGCGATTTTCAACAAGAAGGGGGGCAATTTGGCCACTAGCGGCTCGGTCGATTTTCTTTTTGATCGAAAGGGAATATTTGTGATTTCTTCGGAAGATCGTGATGCGGAAGAACTTGAGCTAGAATTAATTGATGGCGGAGCCGAGGACCTTGACTTAGACGAAGAACTGAAGGAAATCAGCATTACGGTCGCGTTTGAAGATTTCGGCAACATGCAAGCCAAACTAGAGGAGCTCAGCATAGAAGCCACAAGTGCTACCCTCGAACGAATACCGAAGACCACCACTGCATTGGAGATCCATGATGCACGGAAAGTCCTAAATCTCATCGAGGCCTTGGAAGAAGATGATGACGTGGTGCAAGTTTTTCACAATCTGGAGATGACCGACGAGCTTGCTGCTGCTCTGTCGGAAGAATAATCTAACCCTCGTGATTTCGCAGAAAACCATAGACGAAATATTTCAGGCTGTCCGTGTCGAGGAGGTTATTGACGATTTCGTTAAGCTAAAGAAACGGGGCATCAACATGATCGGACTCTGTCCCTTTCATGACGAAAAAACGCCATCTTTTACGGTCTCCCCTACCCGTAACATTTACAAATGTTTTGGCTGTGGCAAGGGGGGCAACGCGGTCAATTTTCTGATGGAACATGATGGGCTGACCTATCCGGAAGCCTTACGAAATCTCGCCGCTCGGTACAAAATTGAGATCGAAGAAACTGGCAAATCAGACGAATATGAAGCCATTAAATCAGCACGCGAATCGCTCCATATCATCAATGAATTTGCTGGCACCTTCTATCGAGACCAACTCTTCCATACGGATATGGGCAAGTCCATCGGACTTGGCTACTTTAAACAGCGTGGAATCTTAAGAAAGACCATTGATCAATTTGAGCTTGGATATGCTCCTCAGTCCGGGGATCAACTCACGAAACAAGCGATTGATCAAGGCTACAACATCGAGCTCCTCAGACAATTGGGTTTAACCACGAGCAAAGACCGAGATTTCTTCTTTAATCGAGTGATCTTTCCCATTCATAATGTGAGTGGAAAAATCGTCGCCTTTGCGGGCCGTCAACTAGGAGAGAACAAGAAGAGCCCGAAATACATAAACTCCAAGGAGTCTGATGTATACCATAAAAGCAAGGTGTTATATGGGTTGCACCTGGCAAAGACAGCGATTCGCAAAGAAGATCAATGCATTCTGGTAGAGGGATATACCGATGTGATCTCCTTGCACCAGTCCGGTATTTCTCACGTCGTAGCTTCCTCGGGCACTGCTCTTACGGTAGAGCAGATTAAACTCGTCAAGCGCTATACTCAAAACATCCTTTTGCTTTACGATGGAGATGCAGCCGGGATCAAAGCCGCCATGCGGGGGGTCGACTTGATCTTGGCACAGGACATGAATGTGCGACTGGTCACACTGCCGGAAGGAGCAGATCCTGATTCCTATGTCAACGAGGTTGGCACTTCAGACTTTCAAACCTATCTGTCTGAACAAGCTACAGACTTCATTCATTTCAAGGCCAGGTTGGTCATGAAGGAAGCTGCTGGAGATCCGATAAAGAAAGCAGAACTCGTTCACGACATCATCAATACACTTGCAAAACTCCCGGATCAGATCAAGCGCTCTATTTACATCAAGCAGTGTGCTGATCTCTTAGAAATGGACGAAAGTCTACTCCTGGCCGAGACCAATAAAGTACTCAGCACCAACATTCGCAATCAACGGATAGACAAGTTTAAAGAAGCACGACAAGATCATCGGGAAACACGAGTCAAAATTGAGAAAGAGCGCAGAGAACAACAGGGCTCCATTATTGAATCCAAGCCTGCAAAAGATGAGTTTCAGGAAAAGGATCTCGTTCGCATCCTACTTCTGCATGGTGCCAAGAAGATGGAGGTAGGCATCGAGGAGACTACCATTGGAGCATACTTAATGAAGCAAATAAGTGGCACACTCTCGAGTTTTGACAACGCACTTTATGCTCGATTTGTGGCCATCTGCCGAGACCAAATCGAAGCGGGCTCTGACCTTCATATTGACTTTTTTACCAATCACTCCGACAAGGAGATTCAAGATCTGGCCATAGAGCTGTGCACCTCTCCCTACCACTATTCGGACAATTGGGAGAATCGTTGGCAAATCCCTCTTCAGTCCCAGCCGATGCCGGAAAAAAACGAACAAAAGGATACCGAAGATGCCCTGCTGCGATTTATTCTACGCAAGCTCAACAAACTCTCACAAGAAAATCTAGCCAAAATCAAAGAATACCAGGCATTACCAGAATTCGAGACTGAGCTAATGACCCACATGGCAACGCATCAAAAGATCCTTGCCAAACGAAACGAGATCGCAGCTAAACTAAATACCGTCGTCCTAGAATGAAGTCTTCCCGTCGTCGACCGATGGTACTAGACGGAGGTCTTTCGGACCAATTGACCTCTCAAGGGTGCAACTTTAAAGGCCGTTTGTGGACAGCTCGATTGCTTCGGGACGACCCCAAACAAATATTACAAGCGCATCGAGCTTTTCTGAAATCAGGGGCTGAATGCCTCATTACCAGTACGTACCAGGCCTCTCCCAGAGGCTTCGCTAAGGAGGGGTTTACCGAAAAGGAAATTGCGGATTGCTTTGAGAAGTCTATTGTGCTTGCCAAACAGGCATGCGCTGAGCATACTCATGAAAACCCAGATGCTAACACGCTCATTGCTGCCAGTATTGGACCCTATGGGGCTTTTCTGGCAGATGGCTCCGAATATCGAGGCGATTATGAGACCTCCTCCAGTAACCTTAAAGCATTTCATGAAGAGCGCTTTGCCTATCTGACCCACCACCAGCCTGATTTTTTTGCCTGTGAAACCATCCCAACGTTGAGTGAGGCCATCGCGCTCGGCCAACTCTTGGATGGCTACAGGACGCCCGGATGGATCTCTTTCACTTGCAAAAATGGAATGGATATCGTGGACGGCACGCCTTTGGTAGAATGCTATCAAGCACTCCTTGAGTACGAACACGTCAAGGCCATAGGCATCAACTGCACAGCTCCTCAGCACATTCTGCCCCTAATCGAATCACTCCAACCCTATCGCAAGGACCGATTGGACTTGGTAATTTATCCTAACGGCGGCGCCGAGTATGACATCACAACGCAAGCCTGGTCGGCAAAAGCGGCTTTGCCAGAATTTTTCACCGCACTGCCCACCTGGCTCCTTCACAAGCCCATGCTGATCGGAGGATGCTGTGGCATCGGCACTAAGGAAATAGCTGCCATCCGGAAAGTTGTGGACGAATACTCATGGACATGACTGCTCTGTACTTTTGATATCTTCCCCTCTGCGTCTACTAAAACATATTCTTATGATTCGTCTCTTATGGGTGCTGAGCATTTGTTGCCTTTCCATCTCATTGAAAGCCCAAATGGCAACTTTCGAAAAGACATACATAGAGTCGTGGAAGGAATTCTACCCTTCAATCGCGGTGAGGCAGGGCATGCACGAAGCAGTGTTTCGCTTTGAAAAGCGCAGCGCAACGCATATCGAGGACTGGAAGATGTTCAACCAGAACATCTTGGATAAGTGCCTTCCGTATTTGAGCAGCAGCAAGAACAGTGAGCGCATAAACGCCACACACCTTTCTATGCAGGCCAGATCAGAACTGCAGCGCTGGTCCAAGGAGCAACCACATGTTCATGATTTTTCCTTCTATGTAAATATGCTGGTCCGCGGCCTTCCAGAAGAAAAAGAAGTGTCCTATCTGTCCAGATCAGAGTGGTCCGCACTTCAACATAATCGACTCGATGGCATAACGGAACTATGTAAGGCAGCGCGTGAAAATCTGCAGTCTGACAAAGCAAGTAGAGCGCCAGGGGCACTGCAGCAACTGGAGGATCTAAAGTCTGAATTCCGCGATCGCACCCATGATCTCTCCGATCAGTCCGTGATCTCTGCAATCTCGGCGCTGGATGATCTGATTGCATTGGGCAAAACCATCAAGGAACGCCCCTCTACTTCTTCACTATTAGGCGCACAACTTTTTGGAGAGAGACTCAAACTGTACACAGACAGTGAAGTATCTGCTGAAGAGCTGGCTGATCTCGCCTACAAAGAGATCAAGACCGTTCGCTTCTTGATGGAGAAAACGGCGGGTGAGCACTGGCGTCAGGCATATCCAGACAAGACGATACCGACTGATGGAATGGAAGTCTTGCAGCAAGCTCTTCGCGATATGGAATCCGATGCTACTTCCAGTGCAGAGGAATACACCTCCTTCTGGAATGAGTTGGCAGATTCATTGATTCAATTTTTAGCGCATCAGGACATCGCCACGGTTCCGGAAAATCAAACCTTGAGCATAGTACCTGCCCCTGAAAGCGCCGGACCGGCCGCACGGATAGGGTGGGTGGCAAGTTCTCCACCATTTGCGCCCAACCCCTGGACTACCCTCTATCTTCCTTCGGTTCCGGACACGCTATCAGAAGAAGAACAGCGCGACTTTTGGTCTTCTTTCAATCGACCTTTCAATCGCTTTATCGCCATCCATGAGCTCTTTCCAGGTCACTACATGCAAATAAAGATTTCGCGGGAGACACCACATCATGTTCGCCTTTTGTTTCCCTACGGACCGTACTTTGAGGGCTGGGCTACCTTCTGTGAAAAAGTCGTGCTTGACGCTGGATGGGACCACGACCGACCACTTACGATGCTGGCTCACCTGCGCAAGAGACTCGAAAATGCAAATCGCGCCTACATGTCTGTGATGGTGCATACCCAAGGATGGTCAAAAGAGGAAGTAATGCGATTTTCTACAGAGGAAGCCCTACTTGCTCCTCAATTTGCAAAAAGCCTGTGGGGAAGGCTCATGCGTTCTCCCATGCAGATTACCTCCTACTTCTACGGAGGCGTGCTCTTTAAGGAAATGTACCTGCAGGAAAGACAACGTGCTGGTGATCGGTTCGACCTCCGTATTTTTATGGATACGATCATGCAGATCGGGCCCATACCTATTTCTGAGTTCTCAAGCATTTTTAAAGAGATCTGGCCCTAGTACGGAGAGGATGAAACGCACTCAATTAGCAGATGGATACACCATATCTTCCCTAATCAAAGGTGGTTGGCACCTTGCAGGGGGGCATGGCAGGATAGAGCCCGGACAAGCGATAAAGGACATGCTGGCCTTCGTTGAAAGCGGCATCACTACTTTCGATTGTGCGGATATCTATACGGGCGTGGAAGCGCTCATTGGTCAATTTGTTGCACAAT
>JAHQVP010000342.1 GCA_019634275.1 Saprospiraceae bacterium | reverse complement strand
GGAAGAGCGTATGATCATGTCGTTTACCTCCACAGCATACGCCTTAAGGTCGCCTGATCCTGAGATGTCGATGTCGGCAAAATCTGCCGTCCCGCCAAGATCGATGTCTCCCGAGGCATCCATCTGAATATTGAGCTCCTGGGTGACTAAGTCCTCTACTTCGATGTTGCCACTTCCGTCAGCTTCGATGTACAACTCCTCTGCGATGGTCAAAAACTCCGTGACTTCGATGTCCCCGCTTCCATCCAACTCTAGGTCCAGTCGATCTACTTCCATGGATTCCACTCGTATGTCACCCGATGCCGTATTGCGAATGCTGTTAAGGGCCGGAGTAGTGATGTAAATGGTTAATCTCAGGTTGCGATAGGACCCTCTTAAGAGGTCGATGAGCCATATGCCGCCGGATACATCTGTGCGAAGACGGTCAATGATGTTGGCATGGCCTTCCGCTTCCACAAACTGCTCGTTGCCTTGGCGTACAATGACGTCATAGGATCCATCCAATTCGATGCCCTCGAACTCATCGATGTCAAGCTCCTGAGTAATGATGGGTCCTTCTCCTTCTATTCCATTGATGGAATCACACCCAATTCCCAGGACTGCTGCCACTAATAAGGCAAAGAAAAAGGTTTGATTTTTGCTGCTCCTGATTTGCTCGTTTTTCATAGTATTTTCAATTTCGATTCTGGTCCTAAGAGACAGTCGATCTTGAAAGGGGGTTGCTTGCTTTTAGATTTTTTTAACTAAGGATTTCCGCGCAATCCAAAATCGGCAGTCTACGGATTTTGACAGAAGCATATCTGATTCTTGATACCGCTCATCGCGTAAGAAAGTGTCGATCAATTTAAAGCCTTCCTTCTCTAATATTACTTGCACTTCTTTTTGAGAAGGAATATGGATGTAGATAGGAGTGTTTTCATGACCTGATTCGGCAATCCGATCCCCAAACTCATGCAATCGCTCATCTTGGACTCCTTCTTGCCAACGTCTGGCTTCTTGTCGCCAGTACTCGGAAAAACCGGGAATGTCCCGATCATGCGAGGTGAATATGAAGAGGCCTCCTGGTCTCAAGATGCGGCAGACCTCAGCAAAAGCTTTCTCTCTGGCAATAGCGGTCGGGATAGAAAATAGGCCATTGAAAGAAAAGAGTACCCCCGCAAAAGAACAATCTGCAAAAGAGAGTGCGGTGGCATCTCCCACCTGGAACTCAATCTTAATCTTGCGTTCCTTTGCAATCTCCTTGGCACAGGCAATCATTTCAGGGGTTATGTCTACCCCGATGATGTTTGAAAATCCTTTTTCCAATAGTCCGAAAGTTGTACGGCCCGTACCACACCCCAGGTCCAGGATCTCATCGTTCTCCCTGAAATATTGATCAATGACCGCGGATTCGGACTGCCAGAGTCCCAACTCCATGGTAGCCGTGCGGTAGTTGGTTACCCCACTGACGTATTGATCCTTAATGTCAGCCATATTGATTTTAGCCATTGAACTAATAGACGTCTAAAAGGGCAGAAAATTTCAAAAATGATCAACTAATTTTATACACTTTTTGGATTGAAAAGCGCAATTGGAGGAATGACTGTGGGGCGACACTATGGAACATGATTTTACGGCATTATCCAGTACCTTATCGGCATGAAGCGGTATGATCTTGATGGGCCAGTTGCTGACTTTCATGACCTTCTCAAGAGGGCAGGAGTATTGTCTGGTGATCGACAGGTTAGTAGAGTTGATCTGGCTGGTCAAGGAAACATGAATGTAGTCCTACGGGTATGGGATGACGCGGGAAAAAGTTGGATTGTGAAGCAATCCCGACCCTATGTCAACAAATATCCAACCATACCGGCACCCTTGGAGCGCATCCTGGTAGAGGCATCTTTTTATCAAGCCATCTCGAGCCATAAAGTCCTACAGGACCGTGTGCCGAATCTAATTTTCATGGACCAAAATGAGTACTTGATGGTTCTCGAAGATCTCGGTCCAGTCAAAGACTTTACCACGCTCTACAAAAGGGATCAAGTCTTGCAGAAACCTGATGCGGAAGCACTCATTGACTTTCTCATTGACCTGCACTCTTTGGCCACCCGTGATCATCATCCTAAGTTCCCATCCAACCTCTCACTGCGTAAGCTCAACCATGAACATCTCTTTCTTTTTCCTTATCAACAGGACAATGGTCTAGACCTGGACGATATTACTCCGGGATTGGCCGCAGTGGCTGCTCATCTGCGCGGCAATAAAGGTCTTCAAAAGGCCGCTCAACGGTTAGGAGAACGCTACCTGGGAACGGGGACTACCTTGCTTCATGGAGACTTCTATCCTGGCAGCTGGATGAAAACGGAAAAGGGACTGCGAATACTGGATCCTGAATTTTCCTTTATGGGGCCGGCCGCCTATGATCTAGGGGTGATGCTAGCGCATCTCCTCATGGCAGGAGATACGCCGGACTCGATCCTAACGCTTATGGATCGGTATGTTGAGCACTGTCCGATCGATCGATCCCTAGTGATGCAATTTGTCAGTATGGAGATCATTCGTCGGCTCATTGGTCTGGCACAACTTCCCCTGGACCTTCGTCTGGATGAAAAAGAGTCTTTGTTATCTTTTGCCTCAGACTACCTGACATGAAATATCTAAGAATCTGCGGCTTCACTTTATGGGTCCTATTTTTGGGATGCACCAATAAACCGACAGATGGTTTTCCGAGTCCGGAGGATCGCAAGGCCATAGATTATGCACTGCCTTGGCCGGACAGCCTTGATCGCGAAACCTATCGTGAAAGAGTCTTGGGGATGCTCGTGGGGTCGGCCATTGGCGACGCCATGGGTGCTCCTACAGAGATGTGGACAAGAGACCAGATAAAGGAGGAATATGGTTTTGTGACGGAATTTACGCTCCTTGGACGTCCTCGATCACCCGAAGGTCCTTGGGGCGCTCAGATGAGCCCCGGAGTCTCTACCGACGATACGCGATGGAAGTACCTACTGACTGACTTTCTCGTCGACCTTGACGCCCACGAAACACTACTTCCGGCCGAGCAATTTGCTGAATTTGTTTCGGAGTCCTTTAGTCGCGAAGCGAGAGAACTTAGCGAAGCCGATTTGTCGGCACAATCAATCAGCAGAGAATTAACGCACCTGACGTGGTTGCAGGAGTGGGCAATGGTGGCTGGCCCTTTCAGCCGAGGAGACATGGACAACTACCATATTGCGCTGAATAAATTCTATGGCGGGGAGATGTCATGTGCGGGTCTTCTCTATAGCCCGCTCATTGGTTCGCTGTACCCAGGCAATCCAAATTTGGCCTACATCAATAGCTATCATCTCGGTATTTTTGATTTGGGCTACGCAAGAGACATCTCCGCATTGACTGCAGCATACGTCGCAGCGGCACTCATTCCTAGTACCACAGTGGAGGACCTGCTCGACCTGAGCAGCAAGGTGGATCCTCACCAATATGGCGAATCACGATTGATTGGGAGGATTGCCCAATCCAAAGTCGACTTGGCCAGATCGATTGTAGATCAAGCAAGGCAAATACGTAGCATTTCAGAATCGAATACTCAAGTCCCAGCAGCATTCCCCGGGAGCACTTTAGAGTACGTGCAGCTCGAGCAAGCCTACCAATTGCTGGATGCTCAACTTGAAAAGATCCCTTTTCATGCTGCTGAAATTCATTTGATCAACTTAGCTGCATTGGCATGGGCTGGCGACGACTTTCAAAAGGCAATGGAGTTTGTTGTGAACTATGGGAGAGATAACGACACGGTAGCAGCAGTCACTGGAGCAGTACTGGGAGCATTGCTGGGACGTTCTCGACTACCAGCAGAACTGGCCAAAACTGCCGAGGACGTTAACAGATCTGTGCTGGGTTTGGATCTATCCAAATTGGCTGATCGCATTGTAGAAGGCAAGTTTCCCCGATAAGCGCATCTTTGCAACACATTAAGCCATTCAAGAATAGAAAATCGGACACATGAAATTTTCTGACGGAGTCATTACTGCTCCACTGACGCCCCTTCAAGAAGACCTCTCTCTCCATAGCGAGCTCATGCTGGATCATTGCCAGCAGCTACTAGAACGAGGTTGCAATGGACTGGCGGTATTAGGTACCACAGGGGAAGCCAGCTCCTTTTCGGTCCAGGAAAGAAAGCAGGTTTTGGAAAGTCTATCTTCCATCGATCCCCAGCAAATTATGTTGGGAACAGGATGCTGCTCTTTTCAGGATACCATCGAACTGACCAAGCATGGCCTGGACCATGGAGTAACGAATTTTTTGATGCTTCCCCCTTACTACTACAAACAAGTAGATGACGTTGGGCTGCTGCAATACTTCGATAAAGTAATCAATGCAGTGGCTTCCTCGTCACTGAACATTTACCTTTACCATTTCCCTAAGCTTGCGGGAGTAGCATTCTCGGACCATCTGCTGGAGATGTTATTGACCGCCCACCCCGAGTCAATTGTGGGAATGAAAGATTCCACTGGAGATTGGACACATATGGAGTCGGTCTTAGATGCTCATCCTGGGTTTCGCCTCTATGCTGGCACAGAGACCTATTTGTTGGAAACCTTAAAAAAGGGTGGATGCGGATGCATTTCTGCCACTGCCAATGTCACCGCTTCGCTCGCTGTCCAGTCCTACCGAGCGTGGACGGAGCATCAGGATGTGTCACTTCATCAAGATCTGATCAAAGTGCGTAAGACATTCGAAGGGCTGCCATTTACCGGTGCTTTGAAGGGCTATCTTGCTGCGACGACCGGAGACCGCACATGGTTAAATGTAAGACCACCCAATCAGATTCTCGAGGGTGATAAGCTTCAAACTTTGCTGCAGCAGCTGGATCGTCTGGAATTTTCGGTAATGGTCCGCTGATGTCGTCAGACATCCAACAAATGGCAAGCTGATGCACCAATGCGATTCCTTGTTTCGGAGGTGATATAGCGCTTCTGATCTACTTGCTGCGGCTGATCGCGGCGACAGAAATAGCTGTGAATAGATCGACGCGGTAATGCTGTGGAATTAGTGGTTCCACCATGCCAAACGTGAGAGTTGAAGATAAATACACTGCCTGCTCGTCCCTGAATAAGGATTTCCTCGGGATGTGGTTGTAGAGGATCAGCCATCTCGTGTTCAGGCATTTGATCCCACAGGTGACTTCCTGGTACCACCCTGGTAGCGCCATTATCGGCAGTGAAATCATCCAGCAGCCAAATCGAGTTGCAGACCCTAAATTGGCCATAGTGTTTGCCATCGCGCCAGTCGACGTGCAGCTTTTGCAATCCCATCCCGGGTTTGGCAGCACGATAGTTTAAAGATGATAATTTCATGTCGACTCCCAGGACCAGGGATATGCCAGCCAGCACGCGTGGCTGCGTGTAGAATATGTCAAAAACACTGCCTTTATTTACCAGATCTGCCAGCCGATCTGCCCCCGCTTCTTTTGGATGCCTGATGTATTTTGAGTCCGCAAGTTCGGAACCTGCGTCCTCCCCCTCTTCCTCCTCCAGTTCGACTATGCGGTTATTGATGTGCTGCACTTCGCTGGGCGTCAATATTGGGCCAAGGTTGAGATAGCCCTCGGTGCGGAGAAATTCTTGCTCAGCTCCAGTCAATTGATCCACATTAGCATGCATGGCTGCCTTCCAGTCCATTTCGTTCTTTACCTTCAAAATACAAAGAGATGTCCTTTTACCGATCTCCATGCTTACGAAAAGCCAATTTCAACAAATTTATCGCGAGGAGTCGCCAGGTCTGATCAGAATTTTCTATTACAAGACCGGCGATGAGCACCAGGCCAAGGATTTGGTCCAGGAGGCTTTTGTGCGCCTATGGGAAAGGCGTGAAACTGTACGGAGAGAGAAGGCCGGTGGATTTCTATATACGGTTGCCCACCGCCTATTTTTGGATGCTAAGAAGCACGAGAAAGTTGTGCTGAAATTTCGGCTGACATCCGGCAAGAGAGAGAGCAATAGGGATCCCTCCTTTATTCTCGAAGAGAAAGAATTTGAAAGACAGTTGAATGCCCTTATTGATGGGTTACCCGAAGGAGCAAGAGAGGCCTTCTTGCTGAGTAGAATGGAAGACATGACCTATGCACAAATCGCGGAGCGCCTGGAGATCAGTCAGAAAGCGGTCGAAAAGCGGATTTCTATCGCCTTGCGAACATTGAGAAAACTTCACAAAAAGGTATGATAGGATGAGTGGAAGAGCAAAAATGCAAATCAGGGTAGGGTCTATCCCCACTGAATCGTTATCGTATGGGAAAAATGAATGAAAGGCAACGCATACTGAACGAGACTCAGGCACTTCTGAAGCACACCGAGGAAGAGACCGAACTGGGACCAATAACAGAGAGGGAACTCGAATCGGTTGCCGGGTTCCTGCATACGCTCGATCAGAGTGAGCCAGCGCTTGACTTTTCGGTTGAGGAGGGATTAGCCGATCTTGAAGGACGATTGAAAGAGGCCGCCTCCACGTCCAGCATTGTCCAACTGAGGCGATCTGCCATTTGGAAGGCTGCGGCTGTAGCTGCCCTTTTGCTCGGAAGCTTCGCCATCTGGAAAACTACCCAGCGTCCCACAGTTCAGATTTATGCCGCCGAAAATCAACAAGGAGAGCTCCCAGATGGGTCGCTTTATCATATGGATGATGGTGCATCATTAGCGTTCTCCCCAAGGTTCTCCAAGCGGCAAGTGCACCTCAAGGGTACTGCATACTTTGAGGTAGAAAAAGGAAGTGCGTTTGAAGTGATTACAACGGAAGGTAGCGTAAAGGTTTTAGGCACTGCATTCTTGGTTGGCACAAATCCTGGTCTGACTGTAACGTGTTACGAAGGCTCGGTCATGGTCAAGTCACCTTCTCAAGGAGCGCGAGTGATCGGGCCAGGGCAAGAGCTGACCTTGGCTGATGCCGGCATGAAGGAAGGAACCACTCTGTTGGAACAACCGAGTTGGCTTGAGGACGATTTTGTCATTCGGTCCAAGCCATTGGAGGATGTCGTGGGGTTGTTGTCTGCCCATTTTTCAACCGAAATTAATCTGATGGATGATCATGATCGGCTGTTCACCGGACACCTCAGCAGCAAGGACCTTTCGGAGGCACTCAAACGCATTGCGGAATCGTTGGACTTGCGATGCATCCAAGTCTCGCAGCATGTGATTCGAATCGAGAAGTGAGATACCTTCGATTGCTCCTGCCATTGTTGTTGGCCATGCTAATCTTTCTGCCTAGTAAACTCGCTGCACAGAAGCCGTTGGTGGAAATTTTGGAGCAAATTGAAGACACGTATGATGTTAAGTTTTCGTACTCATCAGAACTGGTTGCGGGACATGTGCTGGCTATGCCCCTTCGTCGATGGACGGTCAAGAAGTGGCGCAGATACATTACCCGCAAGACGAGTCTGCAGTTTAAAGAAGTGGCTCCAGGTGAGTTTATCATCGCTTCGGCTGATCCCATAGTACCAGAAGGAATGCGTCTTCGTATAGTGGACTCCGCAACCGGAGAGGGACTGCCATATGCAACGGTGTCCATCAAACATGCCCATCGAGGAGCAGAATCAAATGAAGATGGTGAGGTGCGACTCACAACAGCTGTCCCGCAAGACACCCTGCAGTTTAATATGCTTGGCTACCAGCCAATGGAATTGACCATGATGGAACTGAAGGCCCTGAATTACGAGGTCAGGCTGATCGAGCTAAGCCATGAGCTAGAGCAGATTTTAATTGCCCGTGATGCGATATTGCCGATTAGCTATGACCAAACACGAGGATATTTTGAGGTGCAACCCGATCAACTAAACCTGCAAAATGGCTGGGGAGAACCCGACCTCTTACGAACCTTACAGGGACTGCCAGGAGTTTTGGGTTTCGACGAATCTGCATCGAGGCTCTCGGTGCGAGGAGGAACTCCCGATCAAAACCTGATCACAGTTGATGGGATTCCGGTCTATAAATTTGGGCACTTCTTTGGCATGATCACAGCCCTCAATCCCTACATCATGGACGACGTCAAAGTGTATAAGGGAGGCTTTGGAGCAGAATATGGTGCTCGATCATCATCTGTAATAGACATCAGCAACAGCTCGGATTCCATCACGGAGTTCTCCGGCGGAGTGGGCTTCAACCTGCTCAGTCTGCATGCCCATTTTGCCTTCCCCTTCTTAAAGAAAAGAGGCTCTTTTCAAATGTCCGCTCGGTCTTCGGTTACTGACAATCTGCAAACCAATTCGTATCGAAATATCTTTGAAAACATTTTTCAGTATGGCAAAATTGCAGACTATCGAGACATAGAGGAACAAGATTTGCTCAACGAGAATCGGGCCATGTTTGAATATGGAGATCTCAACATGCGGCTGTCCTATCGATTTAAAGAAGATGATGAGTTCTCGCTGACGCTCTACAACAGCTTGGATGCTTTCCAGTATGAGTTTGAAATCGATCAATCCTTCTTAACCCATCAGACCAGCGACGATGTAGACAGTCGTAACACCGGCGTAAATTTTAGTTTAAGTAATCGATGGCTTCCTTGGTGGCAGACCAAGTTGAGCATCGTGGCATCAGAATATCAAACCGGAATCCTTTCGTCATTTACAGGTGACCTGTCCGATCCATTTCACATTCGAGCCTCGATGGGGAACACCATGGACAATCAAAATGTCCTGTTGACCAACCACTTGCAGTTAAACTCAAACCAGACCCTTAATGTCGGACTTCAAAACAATCGCTATCAAATCAGATTCAACACTTTGTTTGAACAAGTATGGGAGGAAGAGGATCAAAACTTTGACGTCGAATTATCCAATGACGTGATCACGGCCTTTGCAGATTATGACATAGACATCGCAGACAAGATCTTCATCTCCGCGGGAGTACGACTTAATCGGATCAATCAAGTGAGACAAAACATCTGGGAGCCGCGCTTTTCAGTACTCTTTCGGCCCAGACCTGAATCTCCCTGGGCAGCAAAGTTGAAAACGGGCTCGTATAAACAATTTGTCAGCACCCTGATCTTAGAAGAAGATGATTCTGGTCTTAATTTAGGCAATGATTTATGGGTCACCACTACGTTGACGGACGATGTACCTGTTTTAGCTACAGACGACATATCGGTTGGATTTTCGGTCCAGGACAAAGGCTGGCTCGTGGATATCGAGGGGTATTTTAAACACACGGTCGGACTGTCGATCTTAAATCTAGGCATCGACCGTCCCGATGATCAGCAATTTTCGCCGGGGGAAGCCAGCGCCCGTGGCATCGAGTTGTTGGTGCAGAAGAAGTGGCGTGCATATCGCAGCATGTTTTCTTATACCTTCAGTAAGGTGGAATATTTGTTTCCCGAACTTAATGATGGAAGGTCATTCACTCCCTCACAAGACAGAAGACATGTCATGCACTGGACGCACCTCTATCGCCTCGATAAACTTGAGTTTATTCTTGGATTCCATCTTCTTTCTGGACGTCCATTTACGGAACCTATTGGCATTCTGAAGCGCACGCGACCTGCTGATGGAGAAACCTACTATTTATTGGATAATTCACAGCGAAATAGAAGGAGACTCGGTACCTATCACCGAGCCGACGTATCTGTTCAGTACCAGTGGATCCGTCCAAAATGGCAATTGAAGACAGGGGTGACCATCTACAATGCGTACGATCAAGCCAATCCTATGGACCGGCGCTATTTCGTGGCTTTTCCCGAAGAGAATTCGCCTGAGTTGGCATCGGTCAGCGAGATATCCCTGCGACGTACCATCAATTTTTTTGTGCGGGTCGAATTTTAGGGGACTTTTTTCAAAGAAATGTTTTAGCATAAAAAAAATTGATGGACTAGGTAGGGTATCAAGTTGCATCATCGTATTGAGCATGGAAAACGGCGATAACATGATGACCACACAGAGAGTAATTTGCAATACGGGTACGCTGGCTCCTTATCAACCCACGGACGACAGTCCCTGGAATGCCCAGCGTGTCAGACACCTTTTTCGCAGAGTAGGATGGGGAGTGCGCCAGGAGGACATCCCGGCACACCTCGCCGCACATCCACGTGACCTCGTCGAAGAAATGATCGCAGCGGCTAAATCACAGCCCACTATCGCACCGCCGGAATGGGCAGAATGTAGCGGTTGCATCTCGTTGCGTGCGGCATCGGCGGCCAGAAGCGCGGCCTCCGGCAGCGCGACCTCGCTTCCTGCGGCCTCGAGGGTGGCGGCGAGCAGTCGCGCATCGCTCGAGCTGTTGAGGAAGAGC
>JAHQVP010000341.1 GCA_019634275.1 Saprospiraceae bacterium | reverse complement strand
GAGAATGTCTCCAATGAACAATTCGGTGTTTCTGATCTTGCAGAAGCAATGAATACGAGCCGTTCCAACCTACTCAGAAAGATAAAGCAACAAACCAAACTTTCAGCGAGTCAGTTCATTCGTCAGGTTCGATTGGAAAAGGGTATGGAGATACTTCGAAAGACTTCTAAGACTGTCTCGGAAGTCTCCTTCAATGTTGGCTTTGCCAGTACTTCCTATTTTATCAAATGCTTCAGGGAATATTATGGATATCCGCCTGGTGGGGTAGGTAGAAGAGGAGAGATTGATAAAAATCTAGGAGTCTCATCTAGCAGGCAACGACAGTTGCTTGCAATAATGTTTACAGATATTGTCGGATATACTTCTCTGATGCAAAAAGATGAACACAAAGCTGTTGCATTTAGAGAACGGCACAGGGAGATATTTGACACGACCACAAAGAAATATAACGGGCGCATCCTTCAGTATTATGGGGATGGTACTTTAAGCACCTTCCCAAGTGCGATTGATGCTGTCCAATGTGGCATTGAAATGCAGCTTGCGTTTGGTAAGGAGGATCCCAAGATCCCCATCCGGATTGGTATCCATTCGGGCGATATCATTGCTACGGATCAAGAAATCATCGGGGATGGCGTTAACGTAGCTGCCCGCATTGAGGCGCTGTCCACCACCGGAACCGTTTACATCTCTGAAAAGGTGTACGACGAAATCAAAAATCAACCTGACCTGCTCACTTCTTCCAGGGGCGTTCATAAGCTCAAGAATGTTGCCAAGCCGATGGAAGTCTATGCTGTTTCCAATCGTGCACTTGGAGGTCTTGACCTGCCAGAGACCAATGTCGAAACAGCGGCAGGAGGGCGTATGCTTAGGAAATGGTCCATACTGGGTATCGCCGTAGTCCTGCTTGCGATCCTTACTTACTCCTCCGGCATCTTCAAAGGGGAAGCCGACGCTGCCTCCGCAGCAGCGACCGTTGACAAGTCCATAGCCGTCTTGCCTTTTAAGAATGAGAGCAGCGATTCTTCAAACCTCTACTTTGTCAATGGGCTCATGGAGTCTACCTTGAGCAACCTGCAGAAAATCAAAGATCTGCGTGTAATCAGCCGATCCTCCGTAGAAAAGTACCGAAACACGGCCAAGACGATACCTGAGATGGCGGAAGAACTCCAGGTAGGTTATTTTGTAGAAGGCAGTGGCCAGAAGATCGGAGACCAGATACTACTCAATATCCAGTTGATTGAGGCTGCCACCGATCGGCATCTCTGGGCGGAGCAGTATAACCGGCAAGTTGTCGATGTTTTTGAATTGCAGAATGAAGTGGCTCGAAATATCGTCAGCTCCATTGAAGTCATTGTAACTCCTTCAGAGCTTGAGCTTATAGAGAAAAAACCTACCGAAAGCCTGCTGGCCTATGACTATTACCTTCAGGCACTTGACCCACTCAAGTCACGAACCCATGATGGCCTTCAAAAAGCCATTGGATTGTTGGAAAAAGCGATTGAACAGGATCCTGAGTTCGCCCTCGCGCATGCTAACATTGCGATAGCCTACTACCTTCTTGAAATGTCCCAAAAGGAGAAACAATTCACTGAAGAGATCAATAGTTATGCAGACAAGGCCTTGCTTTATGATTCAAAATCTGCTGAAAGTCTGATCGCAAAGTACTTCTACTACATCCAAACCAAGGAATACACCCTGGCCCTGCCTCACCTCGAAAAGGCAATGGAGTACAATCCCAATTCCTCTTTTGCAATACAGATGCTTGCAGATTTTCATTTTCGCATCGTCCCCAACCCTGGCAAATACCTCGAGTATGCCCTGAAAGGGGTTCAGCTTGATGTTGCTGCCAGTGATTCTATTACCCAGAGTTATCTCTACTTAAATCTTGGCAATGCCTTCATCGAGAATGGTTTTGTCGATGAGGCGCTTTTGTACATCAATAAATCACTTGACCACTTCCCGGAAAATTATTTCGCGCCGTATGTAAAGGCCTTGATCATGTATACCAAGGAACCCAATATTGAACGGGCCAAACAAGCGCTACTAAAGGAATGGAAAAAGGACAGCACCCGACTAGACATCTTGCAGGAAGTAGCAAATTTCTACTTCTACGAAGAAAACTATGACAGTGCCTTTTATTTCTTTGAGAAATTTGTCCGCGCGAAAGAAGCAAATGGACAGGATATATATCCACAGGCAGACATCAGGATTGGTAAAGTATATGAAAAGATGGGGCTCGAGGAACAGTCGAAGGATTTTTACCAGGCGTATGCGGAGTACTGTGAAAATGACCAATCCATCTACAAAAGTGCGAGCCTGGCCATGAAATATGCCAATGAGGGCGAAGTAGACCTGGCCATTGAGCAACTAAACATCTTCTCGAAGCAGGATAATTTTTGGTACTGGATGCTCGTCTTTATCAAAGTCGACCCCCTCACGAATCCTTTAAAAGACAATCCTGCATTTGATGAAGTCATGAAAAAAATCGAAGATCGATTCTGGCAAAATCAGGCCAAACTGAAAAATTCTCTAAAGAAAGAAGGTCTGATCTAAATGGCAAGGAAGCCCTCGTAACCGCAAGGTGAGATAGTGTTTCTTTTCCGATCTCCAGGGTACTCAATCTTTTGCACCATTATCCCTTCTGTAGTCAATATCCCAGTCATCATTTTTGCCGCATTCCACGCAGAATCTTGTGCGCCTAACGTCCATGCACCAACAGTCAACTCAGTTTCCATTATACACCTCGATCGCAATCTCAATGTCAACGGCTTCGACATCGATAAAATGAATCGACAGCTTTTGAGTGCCCTCATTCTCTTCCTGAAATGGCAGGATCGGCGATTCAGGCAGTGGTTCGGCGGGCACAACTTCAAACCGGGCACCTAAGGGCTTAACCAAGTTTACCACCATGGATTTTCCATCCTGCTTAAGCATTGCCTGGCGACTACCGCTAGCCAGCTCGACATCCGCTTCTGTATGATAAAACAGGAACAGCTCGGAAGGCTCCTTGCATTGTATCTCATCTGCGATGCGAAATTCTTTTCCCCGAGTCAACGTAAACGTTCGTTTAAATACTACGTCGTCATAATAGGCTTTTGACACATCCAATACGGCCATAGCAGACTCTTTGCCTGATTCAAACTTTACGAATTCCGCGATTCCCTCCTCCGTTCTTTTCTGACTGCCCCTAAATTCAGGATTGATGACCAAGGTGTTGTGTCCTTCAGCGCGTGTTCGGTAAAAATCCCAGCGACCCGCTTTATTTATATGACGCTGATAGGTTTGTGCATCTTTCCCAAAGTCAGTAAACCAGCGGACACCATTGCATTCAAGAATAAACGATCCTAGATCCATATGACTGTGCACTCGCGTACTTGAGCCCCCTTTCATTGCCACAGCAAAGCCCTTGCCGCCATCCCACGAATCACGCATCGTAATGATCTCCGCTACACGAAAATGTTTATCCAAAGACAGCTCATTGAAATCAAAATCATGGAAACGCTCATCAAACCACAACAAATCCAGAATATTTGCTTCGACGCCTCTTGTGAGCGCCATATGCCTAAACCCGGAATACCGCGGTTCGTCATACTTTCTCCCCATCCAGAAATGTTGCGCAGTAGACATTGCTTTGAGGTCACTATCACTGAAATTAAAACACAAGAGATCAGTGGCGGATAAGTGAATCTGAAAATCTCCGCTGCGGCGAAATCCCTCCATCGTACTCAAGCCAAAGTCGGTGCCTAAACTCTGGTCCAAGGCATCCATAAAGAACACGTTATAACGGCTGCCATAATCCCAATAGGTTGGCCCTTCGTAGCCGCCACCATCCGGTTCATAAGCCTTCATGGGCAACAGAATGCTCTCGACGGCAGTGCACAATATTGTGGAGGCGACATCAGGAATGTGCTCGGCAATCGCCAGGGCACCTATAGAAATGCCGCCATTGCATACCTGGTTCCAGTTAATATTTCCAGTGTGCCAACCCACTTCTCGTCTATACACTTCTAATGCAGGTGTTAAACCTTTTTTTAGGATTGCATCCTCCAGGATCTTTCTTTGTTCTGCATTCCAGTAGTCGTACAGCCAGTCGTAGCCAATTGCCACCGCGTGTGTCATTTCTGCACAATCAAGGAAATGAGCTGGATTCCAGTCGCTGAAGGACGTTACTGCTTCGAGTTCCTGCCATGCCCGTTCGGCATACTTCTCTTCTCCCAAAATCAGATAACACAAACCCAAAGATCGCATCCGGCCAAGTGCTGCACGGCTTACGCTAAGCAGCCGACGTCCATCTCGTTTCTCGTAAATCACCGGCTGCTCATCCAATAGTTCCTCCGCCAATTCCAGATTGGATTTCCAGATTTTTCTAGCGAGCTCATCCTCTTGAATTAACTGCGCAATTTCTTCCACTCTTTCTAAGGAAATCAGACGAGGATGTTGCGCCTTTAAGGTATTCAACACTTCGTCTTTTGTAGGAATTTGGACGGTTGTCTGCGCCACGGCAACTTGACCAAGGGCTACCATTAACAATAAAATCCAAATCAAACCTGTGTCTGTACTCCGGTAATGTCCATTCATGGCAGTCGTTCCATCATTCTTCGATTCCTAATTTATACGAACAGGCACAGGGCCTCTCCTGGTTTTCGTTATGGAGTGCCTCAACGAAGGTCCCTAGTAAGATAGTCATTGGACGCAATTAGTACGTTCTTGCCAATGTCTCATCGGTGTAAAAGGAGGAAATGAAATCATGATGACACCTTATGCGGAGTGTCATTCTTGTCGTATGAGCGGGAAATCAACCAGTTGGACCTCTAAAGTGGCTCCTTTTTCAACCTCAAATAAATCCTGGATGCAAAACGCATCGCGCACCTTATAAGTCAAGAAATTGTTCGCGTTAAGTTTTTGAGAAGAGGAGATAATCATCGCACTCTTCATTTGATCATTTGTTACAGAACCATGTAAATTCAGTTTATAAGGTACCCCATACGCCAGATTTGTTCGCCAACCTTGGTTCAGCATAAAATTCATTCTACTGATTTGACCTTTGGTCCACATTGTCAGATACTCGTCATCCGTGTTATCCATAAAGTTGATTACCATTTGGGTCGGGGTACCCGGGCAAGCACTGATATTTCGAGCGTCTATGTACCAGAAGGTTCTGCTGCTGTGCACTGGGGTATCAGGCACTCCATCATCTTGACAGTCGACGATGCCCCACAAAGGAATGATCCCAAGGTAGTTGGCCATCAGGTGCACTAAGGTTTTTCCCAGATGGTATGGTTCCGTTCCGCGTCCAAAGTAGCGATGATCAATCACAATCCCGTCTGTATCTTCTGGCCCTCCAGGAAATTGTGCATAAGAACCAAACTGACTGCTGTCTTCGACGATCCAAACATTTACAAACTGTTGTGGATCAACTGTTCCGGAACCTAAGGGCTCAAATTTCATTGTGTTCCAGTCTGGCCAAGGATCTTGCACTTTACGAATGGTGGCCACTCCTGGAAAAGGCAACTCAGATTCATCTGCAAGGACGAAAGTAAGGTCAGCAATGTCTTCTATGCCGGTATAGAGATCCAGTGGATCAGTAGCTCCCCAATCTACTGCCTGCTGCTCATTGAAATACCTATTTAGCGCTTCCATCTGAAATGTGATTTCCGATCTGGCCTCTACGGTATCGTCCGTAAATAGAACATGAAATACGATGGGGATTTCTGCTGTGATGGACACGATGGAATCGTTTCGGACGGCAGTAATCGCGCGCACTTCTTGCTCCAACCACGCTTCTCGGTAGACAGCACTGGTATCAAATCTCTGAATGTGATACGCATCAGTAGTAATATTCCTATACAGCCGGGGCCCTTCAACTTGGGCGGAAGTTCCATCTACCACGAGCCCCATGAACAGCACCATGATGGTTAAGTGCTGTATTCTACCAATGATATGTTTCTTTCGTCTGTTCATGATTAGGGAGTGGAATTTAGGTCATCATAGTATCGTAAGCAATCTAAATTTTGTCATAATTAAATTTTCAAATTGAGCATAGCGGTTTGTGTGTGAACCTCAATAGCGTGCAGCACTATCTTTTCTAACATGTTGTGCTTTCTCATTCTTTCTTCCAATCCTTTAATTATTTCACTACTCCTAAGTGTCGGTCAAAGTACTCGATTATCTTGCCAAATAGGTAGCGATTGTAATGCCGCTCACGGCTCCATCCATGCGTCGCACCCGGTGCAAATGCAAAGTCGAAGTCCTTGCCCTGTTTAATCAGTTCTTCCGCTAACACGGCTGTGGTTTTAAAGGGCACCACATGGTCCTGCATTCCATGGATAAACAGGAGTTTATCCTCCAGATTCGCTGCATAGTTGAGCGCTTTTCTTTCGAAGATCTCCGGGTGTGTCTGCGGGCGTCGAACAATCGCGACATCGTCCGTACCAAAGAACATCGGGTCAACAGCCGCCGCTGCAGCAACCCCTACCTGGAATAAGCCCGGCTTCATCAACAGGGAATACGCCGAGAGTGTACCACCGTAACTGCTGCCCCAGATGCCGATGCGATCGGGATCGACATAATCCAGTGACTCCATGTAGGCAACGGCACTCGCATAATCCTCGATGTCCTGATCGGCAAAGCCCAGCAGGAACTCTTCACGGAATGCTCGGCCATACCCGTTGCTACCACGTGAATCTACCTGGTCGATGATATATCCCTTCTTGACCAGTAGCTGCTGTATG
>JAHQVP010000340.1 GCA_019634275.1 Saprospiraceae bacterium | reverse complement strand
GGGTTTTCGCCAATGGAAGTCATGGCCATTTCCATTCCATCGACCGTGATGGAAACTCCACCATCATCCTTGCGCGCGAAGGGCCACTCCTGAGGAAATCCAATTTTGCTGGTATCGTTGCTGCAGAATTCAATTAGAAATACAGCATTTCCCTCCTCTTCCTTGATTAAACCACCTAATGTACTGTTGAAGGCTCCTCCGTTGGCCTGATATGAAGTGAGGCTAAAAGCACCATTGCTGATTAAGAGCTGATGGGTGGTTCCATCTTTTGTTTCAGCCCATGCACCGTCTTGTGCTTCAACGGATGTGATCAAGACAAAAGCTAGCACGATGGCAGTTAAAAACTTCATATCGATGTGATTTAGAAATCTGGTTAATGGGAAGCAAGATACGACCATCGGTTCACTATTTCATCTGAGTTAGCGATTGTTGCAGTCGGGAAAGCTCCTGCCGAGCCATTGCAAAACTGTTTCTATGTGTCTCTGTAATCTGCATGCTTCCATTCATATTGCCACGAACTCTACGTAGACGATGCATGATCGAAGGCAAGTAATATTCAAAGCGGTCGATTAGAGTACGGTCACCACGTAGATCATATTGAAGCTGTAGCAGGGTCTGTCGTTTGTTATCCAGATCACTCATCTTATCAGGATTCTCAATACGAAACTTATCCCGGGTATCAGCCAATAGCTTGAGGTGTTCTTTAATCTCCTCGTCCAGAGAGAGCGCATCTAGGTATGTCTGAGCCACTTGTGAGTAGAACACGTAGTGATCCTGACTGGGCTCTTCGTCACTGAGTTTCAGCAGGTAGCGTTGAAAGGTCTGAGACTCACCTAATGCAATTGATTTTGTCCCATTATCCAGCATCATCTGAGCGGAATAGGCACCCGCTGGCAAGATTGGCCCATCAATCTTAATCGAACCATCGGGAGTTTGGAATTCCCTATGCAGTGTGCTGCTTATCCGGTGATATCCGGTGCTTAGTGGGACATCGACCTTGCAAAGCGCACGACCCCCGGTATCGGAAATGACTAAATATCCTTTCGGTTTTGCCGTAAAATCCTCTTGTTTAAGCTGGTCATAGGTGGGATAAACGGTTAAATCTGTACGTGTGCTTGAATTGGTTTGTAGTAGATCTTGTTCATGTAGATACAGATTGAACGTGACGCCTGGCAGGACATCATCTCCGCTGTAGAAGTTGTCGCCAAATACACCTTTCTTGCCATATCCCAAGGAACCCTTGGGGATATAGATCGGAGCATTCTTGATTGGAAACAATGCTGTCTCGAGAGATGATGGCAGGTCCCGAAGCAGGCTGTAGTCATCAAGAATGTACATGCCTCTTCCAAAAGTGGCCAGGACCAAGTCATTTTCGCGTTGCTGTATTTCAATGTCACGTACGGGGATGGTAGGCAGGTTGCCTTTCATCTGAGTCCAGCTCTCCCCTTTGTTTAGGGAGCACCAAAGGCCGAATTCGGTTCCCAAGAAGAGAAGATCGTCCTCCAAATGATCCTGGTAAATTGACCAACAAGCATGGTGAGAAGGCAGGTCTGCACTTAGTAGTGTCCAAGTAATGCCAGCATCCTTTGAGTGACAAACATAGGGTTTGAAGTCGCCTTCCTTATGATTGTTGAAAACGGCGAATAATTCATCAGCATGATGCCAGGACCAGAACACGTCCGCTACATAACTGCGAACTGGGACTCCTGGAAAATCGGTAGTCTTCCTCCAGGTGCGTCCATCGTCAGTGGTTACTTGAATCAATCCATCATCAGTTCCAACCGCAATCTGTCCAGCCGCCAGTCGTGATTCCGACAGACTTACAACTGTTCCATACGGAGAAGTGAAGACATTTTTCCAAACGGCTTCTGGAGGGTATAGCTTACCCATGACCTCCCGCTCATTCCGATTTTCTGCCCGGCTTAAATCTGGGCTTATCTTCTGCCAGGCATCGCCTCGATTCGGACTTTTATACAGATGCTGAGCTGCATAATAGAGTGTGTTAGGATTGTGATGGCTTATGAGCAAGGGGGCATCCCAATGCCATCTAAGAGGGTCGGCATCCAAAGGGGGCTGTGGTTGCAATTCAGTCCGATGCCCGGTGGCCCGATCGTATCGGACCAATCCAGCATATTGATATTGCGCATAGACGGTGTTGGGGTTCGTGGGATCTACCCGGGCTTGAAATCCATCACCGCCCAATACGAGTTCCCAATCATGGTTGGTGATGCCGTGTCTTGAAAAAGAACGGGATGGTCCTCCCAAAGTCGAATTATCTTGAGTTCCTCCATACACTCGATAGATGGGGCTGGCATTGTCCAGGCCTACCCGATAAAACTGTGTGATCGGTAAATTGGAGTGGTAGTGCCAGCTCTTTGCCCGATCAAATGACTCGTAGAGGCCTCCATCGCAACCCATTAGCAGATAGTTTGGATCCGCTGGATCAAACAGAAGCGAATGATTGTCTACGTGCTTATTGGCAGAATTGACGCGTTCGAAGGTTTTTCCACCATCGTGGGTAACCTGGGCTTGCATGTCCATGATGTAGATGCAGTCAAAGCGATGCGGGTCGGCATAGATCTCTCCGTAGTATTGCGGATCAATAAGTGCATAGTCGCTCATCTTCTTCCATGACGCTCCATGATCGGCCGATCTGTAGAATCCACTTTTGCCTTCGGATTTGGAAATCTGGGCATACACTACTTCGGGGCGCTGAGGTGAAATGGCTAAGCTGATTCTTCCGATGTCGCCCCCAGGAAGACCGGTGGACAGAGCATGCCATGTGTCTCCTCCATCCGTACTTTTGAAAATCCGTGATTCTTCTCCACCTGCCACCAATATGCCCACGTGGCGACGCCGCTGATAAGTGGACGCATAAAGAATGTCCGGATTTGATGGATGCATTACGATCTCCGAAGCTCCGGTGTGTTCACTGATGTCCAGCGTCTGTTTCCAGGTAACTCCGCCATCCTCGGACTTGAAGATACCGCGATCTCCTCCCCCACTCCAAAGCGGACCTTGCGCAGCCACCCAGATAACATCTCCTTGAGTTGGATGGATAACGATCCGGCCAATGTGCTCTGATCGCTCTAGTCCCATGTTTTGCCATGATTTACCTCCATCTACGCTCTTGTATACTCCATCGCCCCAACTTGCCGATCGCTGGCTTTGGTTCTCGCCAGATCCCAACCACACCGTAGAGGGATTACTTGGATCCACCGCAATACATCCCGTCGAAAAACTCCCATAGTTTTCAAAAATGGGAGTCCAGGTCGTAGCGTTGTTTTCCGTCTTCCATACGTTGCCACTAGCAACCGCCACATACCAGGTACTGGGGTCATTGGGATCTTTGGCAACATCCGATATCCGGCCCGTCATAAATGCTGGGCCAATCGCACGAAAGGGCATAGTGGATATGATTTCGGAAGGTGCTTGGGCATTTATTATCTCTGTACAGACAAATAGCACCGCCAGTAGAGTGGGAACACGCATAGAGAAGTCGAGCTAGTGAGCGTGAAAAATACAGATTTAGAGCCGGTTACACCTACCCCTTGATGCAAGGGACGATTTTGAAGACCGGTATCTTCTCCCTACTTTCAAGCCATGCTTCCCAGCATATTTAACGACGTCCTTGGCCCTGTTATGAGAGGCCCATCCAGCTCTCATTGTGCAGCAGCGCTGCGTATTGGACGCATGTGTCGTGATTTAATGCACGATACGATCGAAAAATTAGACATCGTATACGATACGCAAGGATCACTTGCGACAACTCACGAAAGTCAAGGATCAGATATGGGACTTTATGGCGGGCTACTCGGTTGGACAGCCGATGATGAGCGTCTACCCGACTATCGTACGGCCATTGCCAGCGCTCAGATTGATATCCACATCAAGAAAGTCGAGGCCGAGCATAAGCATCCCAACACCTATGAGTTGACGCTTGTGGGAGGAAACCGTACGCATGATGTGACCGGCATTTCGATCGGCGGTGGCATGGTTGAAATTGTGGAGATTGATGGTGCTCCGGTGAGTATCGGTGGCGGCTTCTACGAAGTACTACTCTTTGGACATGAGATGGTGCACTTGGAGGAGACCATTAGAAGAACTTTTCCGAATCTGGCCGATTTATCGCTCCGTGAAGGGGATCGTCTTTTCTGGCATATCCAGACCAATCATGTGCCCACGGAAGAACAACTTTTGTTCCTTCAATCCATCGACGTGATTAAGGAGATTTCGGTTATAAATCCCGTGCTGCCGGTTCATTCCAGATATGACCTGGAGGTGCCATTCACTACGGCAGCTGAGATGATGAGCTACAACGAAGTGCGTAATCTCTCACTCTCAGAGTTGGCACTCAAGTACGAAAGCGCTCGCGGTGGCATCTCAGAAGAGGCAGTGCTTAAGTTGATGAGTGATCTCATTGATGTGATGGAGAATGCTGTGCAAAAGGGGCTGGACGGTACCGAGTATAAGGATCGTATTCTACCCAATCAGAGCAATGGATTTGCTGCTCGAATGGCGGAAGGAAAGTTAATTGAAGGCGATGTGATGAATACCATTATCCTTTACGTCACATCGATTATGGAGGTGAAAAGCTCCATGGGTGTGATCGTAGCGGCACCGACTGCAGGGGCTTGTGCAGCCTTGCCCGGAGCTGTCTTAGGTAGTGCAGCCTCGCTCAAGAGTTCGCGCGAACAGCTCATCAATGCTATGTTATCTGCCGGGATTGTCGGCGTGTTTATCGCTAAGCAGGCCAGTTTTGCAGCTGAAGTAGGCGGTTGTCAGGCAGAATGTGGTTCAGGTTCCTGTATGGCCGCAGCCGCACTCGTGCAACTCCTTGGTGGGTCGGTTAATCAGTCCTTGAGCGCGGCTTCTCAGGCACTACAAAACTCATTGGGTATGATTTGCGATCCCATTGCCAATCGTGTAGAAGCACCTTGTCTGGGCAAGAATGTGATGGCAGCTTCGAATGCCTTATCCTGTGCAAATATGGCCTTGGCAGATTACAATCACCTCATACCACTGGATCAAGTCATCCAGACCATGGCTGCCGTAAGCAAGCAGATGGCCCGTGAACTGCGTTGTACAGCACTGGGAGGTTTATCCATCACACCTGCCGCACTTGAAATCGAAAAGCAATTGGGACAAGAACCCTTAAGCGAGGCATCTCTGAAGTACAAGATCTGTTGATTGCTCGTTTCAAGGTGTACACACCTTCACCTTAGATATTCTTCATTTTGGATCATACTAGTAGTAAGGGTCCACATTAAAGTCCTAAAGGGTGTGCATCATTTCTGCCGCCAAACTGGTGATCTTTGTGGAAAGCGATTCCAGGGCGGAAATGTTAGACAGCAGTACCACGGCTTTCTTCCTGTCGACATCAACAATCAGGGAAGATGTGTACCCACCTGTTCCGCCATTGTGCCAATGCCAAAGATGCTCGTCTACCTGAACCAATCCCCAGCCCAATCCACAGGAAAACTGTTCCGAAACGGTGAAGTGTGGCGTTCTTGCCAGTTCAAAATGTGTGTAGTCGGGAACAAATTGAGCCGATGCAAATTGAGCCATCTCCAGAGCGCTCGATATCACTGCACCGGCACCTTGCAAGGCTCCCATGTCCCATTGACTGACTGGATCACCCGCATCATTGATGCCGATTACCAAAGATTGCGCGTGTTCATGCTCGACTCCTGAATGATGCATTTCGCAAGGTTTGAAAACATAGTACTCTAACAGGTCCATGAAAGGCTTTTCCTCAACTCTGGACAGGGCAAACCCCAGTGTGCCCATGCCAAGGTTTGAATAGGCAGAAACCACTCCCGGTACGGTGTCCAGCACGAGCTCGTCTTGCAAGTACTTCACAAGAGAGAGGGAATCGAAATCACGATATGGGTTTTCCAAACTAACCTCAGCCAGCGCTGGAGGTACCCTTGGCATGCCCGAGGTATGGGTTGCCAACTCCTTTAGTGTAATGGGTAGATTCGTATTTAGTCCGAGGATACTGCTGAGATTCTGGTTCAGCGAGACCTTCGCTTCCTGGATCATGCCCGCAAAGATGCTGCCTGTAAACACCTTGGTGATGGACCCGATCTCGAAAAGAACCGTTTGATTTTGTACTTCTTTTGGAGTGCGACTATTGTTTCTATATCCGCCAAATCGAATACTGCCGTCATCTATAATGGCCAAAGACAATTCCGCTCCTTGCGGTAGGGAATCAAGTGTAGCGAGCATCATCTCCCGTTGAACAGGTGTAATCTTCGCATCCTGATTTACTCCTTCGGTCGGCTGAGGCGTACAGGCATTAAGCAGAAGAAAAAGCATCACCGTCAATAGCCCAAAGATTTGATTTGCAACCATGCAACCTGAAGATACCCTAATTGCCATGTTATCCCGTACCTTAAGGCGAGAGGGTTCATCCAAGGGAGCTTAATGTCACTCAAAGTGATTGGAGGATCATCTTTATTCTCAACGCTTTAAGTGGCAACGAATCAAAGTAAATACTCGTCATAATAGTGTCATGAGGTTGTGGACTGTCATCATCTTGTTTTATCTCTTTGCAGTTAACGCATGGTCTCAACCTCAGCTCTTGGAGGATTTTGAAACGGACCTGGTCAACTGGACCCTCATTCAAGGCAAAGCAGAACTGTCAGATCTACAGAGTCAGCAAGGAGCTCAGAGCCTCCGAATGAGCGAAGAAAGTACTGATCGGCGGCGCTCAATCATGGAATTTGATGGGCTTGATGACAGCTTCGGGAGGTATAATATTTGGTTTTATTGCACTGGGGACCTGTCGGATGCGGACTTCTATTTTCAATATCAGGATGCTTCTACCTATTACCGAGTTTCCTGCCGACCGACAGGCACGGATAATCCGGGCGTGTCATTCCATAGAGGGTCACCACAAGGTGATATCGTCTTACGCGATCGCACGATGGATTTTGCCCTTAATCAATGGCACCTACTGACTGTAGAACGCTTTTGCGATGGGCATACTCATGTTGACATCAACGGCGTAGAGCTGATTCACGACATTGATGATGTGACCTTTGCAGAGCGTGGGAAGGTAAGGCTAGAGTCTTGGTCCAAAGACACATATTTTGATGCATTCAGTTTTACTCCTTTTCAGCCGGAGCCATTACTTGGTCGTCGCGATACCATATGTGCAGGAGACGTGGTGGTCATTGGAGGGCAGCCTCGGATTGTGAGTGGGCTTTACAATGAGATCTTACGGGAGGATGGCCTGTGCCGCACGGAGCAAGCAGTCGACTTATACGTCATACCGGTCGACACGATGTTAATCAGAGATACCATGTGCAGAGATCGTCCCATTTCGTGGAACAACCGCACCTATAGTCGACCAGGCCTCTTTTTTGATCAAGAACGTGTAACGGAGGGTTGTGGGGATATTTATCGACTAGAGTTAGAAGAACATCCCCACATAGAGGCTCAGGATTCCTTTGGGCTTTGCCCGCTGATCGGAACGGAAATATCTCCGGGACCTTACGAATACTTCCTCTGGGAAGGGGGAAGTGAAGAATCGCATTATCAGGTCACCAAAGAGGATACGGTTGGCGTCATCGTTCGGGATGCCAATTTATGCAGACAGCAGCTCAGCATCATTCTCAAAGATGTTTGTCCCTTGGAAACCTTTGCTCCTTCTGGCTTTACTCCGAATGGTGACGGTCTTAATGACTACTTCCAAGTGTATCATAATAAGAATCCCGAAGAGTTCCACATGATGATCTTCAATCGATTTGGCCAGCTGATATTTGAAACCCATGATCGCCAGGGATGGGATGGTACGATAGCAGGCGTTAAAGCGAATCCAGCAGTCTATTTGTATTATTTGGTCATCGATGGCAAATCAATAGCCGGAGATGTGACGTTGATTCGATAGTTTCGGATAGACGGTTCTCGGTACACCTTTCGAAGAGCGTAGAAGGCACGTATGCCCAGCCTTCCATTTGTGAGCCTCAAGATCGTCTCACGAAGCCAGGCCTCTAACTGACAATGCCTGCTTCAAGCCATGAAGGAGTGCTCTAATACAGCAGCGTTCAGAAGTATTGACCAATACCAAATACAAATCCGTGATCATCGTTAGTGCTTCTGGCTGAAAATCCATAGTCCAATCGCAAAGAAGCATTATGGGCCTTCTTCAGTATGAGGCGAAGCCCTGCACCGATAAAATGCTGAAAATTTGCAGAGTCGGTAAGATCAGATAGAGGACCTCCTGGGTTCCTCCAAGTACCGGCATCCGAAAAAGCAACAAGTTGAACCCCTAATAGCCCCGTCTCAAATAGTCGCTGACGATACTCTAGATTAAGGACAACGGCGGCCGTGCCGCGGTCAATACGGTTCCCGACACCCCGAATGTTGACGTAGCTATCGAGTACGAAGGGTGCAAAAGGAGATACTTCATTGGTCGAGAACCCCAATCGCATTCGGCTGGCCAAGTTTCCTTTTCCCGGCATCTTCTTGAAGAAGGTGAGGTTATTCAGCACCATATGGAATAGCGAATTATACTGCAGATTGACCACAGATTGTAAGATCAGCTGGTTGGCAAAGCCATCTAGTAAGAGGTAGGAATAGTCTATGCGATCAATCTGATGAAGGGCCTTAATCAGCAACTTCGGTTCTTCACGTGTCAAAGGCCCCGGAGTGTCTTCCATCACATGTCTAGCATCTTTTCTATAATCCTCCTGAAAGTACGTCGTCCCAAATTCGAATAATTGGCGGGGATCGATGTTATAGATGCCGCTTAAGGAGACACTCGTGTTGGTGTATTCATAAAATACCTGCCTCCCGAAGTCTTGAAAATTAAAGGGTTCTACAGAAGCGTAACGTCTAATGTTGAAGGAAGCTCCCCAGTTGGATTTCCCGAAGTAGCTCTTACGATACTCAAGGCTACCGTTGTGTCTTCGGTCGATATTTTGATAGAATAGGGTGAGCACATCTCCCCTGCCCTGGAAATTAAAATCCGTGAATCCCAGTTGCCACCAGAAATTGTCTTCAATCCCACCGAGCCCGACAATTGGAAATAGTGTTGGGTCTTCATCCACCAGATAGGAGATGCGAAGCCCAGCATCAATGGTATCCACAGTCGCCACGACGCCCCCAATAGAGCTCAGATTTTGCAAAGCCTGGGCATTCTTTTGAAGGGCACGATGATCAACCTGATCCCCGATCACGAAGGGCAACGCACGAAGTAAATGAGCCTCGGTGTTCTTTTGATTGTTTTCAAACTCGATTGAAACGATGGATTGAGGTTCTTCTACTTGACTATGGATGGCACCGTGCAGCAACAGCACAACGGCAAACATCATGAAAATTCGAAGAAGAGGCATCTGTACAAAGGTACGAGTCCTGTGCAGTGTGCACCAGCCTGCGCTTCCATCGCCATATCCATTTGATTTTAGCAAGAGAAGCGGGCATGGCATCCGATGCCTTTTCTCATCTAAGCACTTAGTCAAATAGCCCTGTATTTCCTTCTTCCCACCACGTACTCAAACGGGCCTCGAGATCGGGGTCCTTACCAGCCAGATTGGATACTTCCAAGCCAGTGGTTCTGTGGTCATATAACTCTACAGGAATGTCTTCCCGAAAGTATCGGGTGTAGCGATACTGGGCCGTACGCATGGAGATGCCCTCACGGAAATAGCTGTAAGCTCGGGCCGGAAGGTCAGTTTCAATAGGGGCATTCAGGACTCTTCCATCAAGTCCCACGGGAGGTTCGATAGAAAGATGTTGCATGATCGTAGGATACACATCCACTGTGCTGGCAATGTTCTGATCTACCACCGCAGCTGACTGACCTGGCTCACGAATCATCAAGACGCTGTGCAACGCGTGCTCGAAGAGGGTGTGCTTTCCCCAAACACGATAATCCCCAAGATGCCAGCCATGATCGCTCCAAAGCACCACCAAAGTATTCTCTTCGAGCCCCAGCCGTTCCAGTTCTTCAAGTACTTTACCAACTTGCCTATCCACATAGCTTACACAGGCATAGTAGGCGTGGGTTAATTTGCGCTGATATGCTGAGGACAAAGGTGTGCTCAGGGAGGCTCTTTCTTCTCCCAGCTGATAGTTGTTAAACTCCCCACTATTGTGCAGACTTGCTAGCGAAGCACCAGAAGGATAGTCTGGCATGGGAGTCAAGCTTAATTCACTTGAATCATAAAGATCCCAATAGCGTTGTGGAGCAGTCCAAGGCAAGTGTGGCTTAAAAAAGCCGGTGGCGAGAGCAAAAGGTTGACTGCTCTGAGCCAGCCGTTGTAGGGTTTCTATTGCTGCAGCAGCAATCTGACCATCCGGATAAGCATCGTCTGACACATTAGCCGACTCATAGGGATAGACCTGTTTTTGTTGACCCTGGCGGTTGGTTCCATCGGCATAGCCAAAGAAAGCATCCCATCCTGTGCCCCATTTGTGATAGTCATGGTAGAACTCATCCCAACTGTATGGCATTTCTAAGCTGTCGCTCATGGGATCGGTGTAGCCGTATACTCGATTGTCGATGCTGTGCGGAATTTTACCGATGCCGGCCGTGTAGTAGCCGTTCCGGCGCAGATGATGGAAGAAAGACTCCGGGGCATCCTCCTCTGGAGCAGTTGACAGATGTTGATACAAGGCCGAGTTGCGGATATGAGATCGTGCGGTGGGTCGCTTGCCTGTAAGAAGGGCATAACGAGAAGCACCACAGGTCGGACTAGTCACATAGTGCTGAGCATATAAGGTCGAGCGGTCGGCAAGTCTATCTAGATGAGGAGACTTTATGACCTTGTTTCCATAACAACCTAGCTCAGGACGCAGGTCATCGATGGCAATAAAGAGCAGGTTAGGAGGCCTTTCCTCTACTTTTTCTGTACAGTTGGCCAGGCCGAGTGTAAGCCCGAATACAAAGAGAAGATGCAATTGTCGCATACATAAAAGATAGGATTCTTTCTACTTCAAATCGAGTGCAATGCGGTTTTGCGAACCAGGCAGCATTTGTATTGAGCTTAATATTGATCTGCTGATCTGCAGAGGTCCCAGCAGAGAGAAATACTTTTAAGGACGACAAAGACCTTAGTGAAATATGGGAAGCACCGCACCAATTGACATGGATTTAGTACTATCAAATGAGTTCCTTAGACTGCGTATAGTATCTCTCGAAGACATTCCATACATATGGTCAGCTACCAGACATCAAGGCTTTAACGATGGAGTGCTCTGGGATCCTCCCACGTCAATAGAGGAACTAGTTCCTCCCTATCACAGCGCCATCGAGGCCTGGAAAGAACAGCGATCTTTCAATTTTACCATGGAGAGTACTGATTCTATTCGTTTCTTCGGACGCATATCGATCCGAAAGACAGAGATTCAAAATCGTTTGAACATTGGTTTTTGGACACACCCGACTCACCAAGGAAAGGGAATAATGACTGCGGCAGTTGGGCTGATTCTTGCTTTTGGCTTCGATGGGCTGGGAGCTCAGGAGATCGAAGCATGCTATGCCACCTGGAATCATGCCAGTGGAGCTGTTCTCAGAAAAAACGGTATGTCTTTCGTTCGATACGTGAAAGAGGGATTTATGAAGCAAGGAGCGTGGGTGCCAGAAAACATTGTATCAATCACACGCGCTGACTGGGATTCACAAAATGATGGTACGGCTTAGATTGAATCACGATATCTCGCCTTTTGCTTATGGAAACAGCCAAGTCTACCCATAGATCTCCTTGACTGCTCGATGTGCTTCCATGATTGCTGCCTTCGTAGAGGCGGTCACAGCAGCATCGGAGTTGGCAATGTGGATATTGCCAAAGGGTTGTCGACCAATAACCCATGGCTTGTCGGCTTCGTCAAAATGCCGGCCCCATACCAGGTCGTTCTTGTATGAATATCCATGTGGCCAGCGATTGACCGTGATGGCCTCGATATCGCGATCTGGGTCAAACCCAGCAGGACTTAGGGCTTGTGTTAATTGCTTGCGTGCCTGTTGTTCAAAATCGTTAAAGGAGGTGGCCAGGATCTTTCGGCGACCTTCCCTCCATTGCTCAGGTCCATCAATATCCTGGAAGAGGGGCACGTGGCACATATGAACAATCATCGGTTCATCAGGGGTTTGAGATCGATGATAGTCGCCAAGCGATACTGGATAGGCCAACTCGGCCTGTTTGTAAAATCCACCGGTATAATAGATGAAATTGGTCTCTAGGGCAGCAAAAGCACGCCAGTTGCTGATCAGCACTTTGGTGTAAACCAAGGGCATCTTGACATTAAAAGCAAGACCTTGTTTTTGATCCTCCGGCATACTTGGACATAGGTAAGGTATAGCACTGTTGTAACAAGCCATAATGCACTTCTTGCTGCGGATCAGGTGCGTCTTTCCTTTTCTGACGTAGGTGATGTCCACGCCTCCTTTGTCTTTCGTATTGACTACATGTACCACGGTGCTGTTGAGGCGAATATTCACCTGCTGGTTGGGTTGATCAAGTTTAGTGTAGTCAGCGACTGCAGTGACGACATCCTCCATGGTCGTACCGGGCATCGCGGCTGGAATCATCTTCCTAACTAAGAGGCGGGCAATGGACGCATTGCCATCCGGAAAGTGAAAAATATAAGGATCTACTCCCCTACCCGTCTTCAATGGCAGTGTGTGATCCACTCCAGGAATTCCCCCGTCATAGTATTGTACAGAGGTTGTGGGCACCTCTTCCATCTCCACGCACCAAAAACTCATGCCCCAGTTCTGGTAGATGTCAATGACTTGCTCGTCCACTTTTACATAGTTGCGCAAGAATTTTGAATAGCCGGTTTTGCTGAGAATGCGAAATTTCTCTTCCACTGGAGT
>JAHQVP010000339.1 GCA_019634275.1 Saprospiraceae bacterium | reverse complement strand
CTCCTATCTATGGATTGTATGGCAGCTTTGTTCCCCTCTTAGTCTATGGCTTGCTGGGCAGTTCGAGACAGCTTGCCATTGGTCCCGTTGCGATCACGGCACTTCTAATGTTTGCCGGTGTAAGTCAAATAGCCGCTCCCGAATCACCAGAGTACATCGGACTGATCATCTTGGTGGGCTTGTTGGTGGGCTTGGGCCAGGTCCTTTTGGCTGCATTTCGGCTGGGCTTTCTTGTTCACTTCATTTCTCACCCCGTGATCGTTGGCTTTACATCGGCTGCAGCGATCGTGATTGGCATCAATCAATTGAGCGATTCTATGGGGATTGAAATTCCACGGTTTGATAAGAGTTTCAATACGCTGGGCTATGCCTTGTCCCATCTCGAGCAGACCCATTTACCGACGCTATTTATATGCATCTTTTCCATTGTGCTGATGTGGGGTTTGAAGAAAATCCACAAGGCCATTCCGGGAGCACTGTTTGCCGTCGTACTCAGTTCGCTACTGGTCTATGTTATGGATGATGACCATGTCATTGCAATGGTGGATTCCGTCCCCTCCGGCCTCCCCGGATTTTCGTTGCCTTCTTTTTCATTCGAGCAGGCACAATCACTCTTGCCTACGATCCTATCGGTGACCACTATTGGCATCGTCGAGAGTATTGGCATCGCCAAGGTTTTGGAGACCAAGCGTCAAGATCATCGCATACGTCCAAATCAGGAATTATGGGCATTGGGACTTTCTAAGACCATGGGAGCCTTCTTTCAGTCCATGCCTTCCTCAGCCAGTTTTTCAAGATCCGCAATCAATTGCTCTGCCGGAGCAAACTCAGGGACATCTTCAATCACTACGGCACTCTTTGTGGCACTGGCTCTGATCTTCTTGACCCCATTATTTGCCTATCTGCCTAAGGCTGCGCTTTCTGCCATTATCCTCATGGCGATTTCCAGCTTGGTTGATTTCGATGAGGTCAAACGGCTAGGTAGGGCACATCGCCGAGACTTTGTCATGCTGCTCATCACGTTCTTCATAACGCTGCTCGTGGGAATAGAGGAAGGAGTTTTGACTGGGGTTGTCCTATCTGTTTTCCTGGTGCTCTATCGAAGTTCAAAACCGCATATTGCCGTACTGGGCAAGTTGCCGGGGAGTCAGAACTATCGAAACATCGACCGATTCGACTTGATCGAAAAGTCTGAAGATGCCCTGATTGTTCGCTTTGATGATCAACTCTACTTTGGCAACGCAGCTTACTTTCAGGATTCCTTGATGCGATTAGCAAAACCTCGAGAGGAGTCCCTTAGACTGATCGTTCTGGATGCATCATCCATCCATGACATTGACAGCACCGGCTTTGACGCCCTTTCCCAAGTCATTGAGTATTTTAATGAAAGAAATATTCGAGTGTGTCTCGCCGGCATGATTGGTCCGGTCCGCGATAAAATTGCACGCACAGGGTTTGTAGAAAAAATCGGGCAAAAAAATCAATTTCTCTCCGTACATGATGCCATTACCGCATGTGAGAAAGGAGAAGGCGGGTGGACTACGGATGCCATCCAATCAAACACAAAATAGGCGACCTGGAGTCATCATTATATCAGTAAGACTAAATAGATCATTGTATGTTAGAACTAATTTCCTCCCCTTGGCACTGGGCTGTTTCCGGCCTCGCGATTGCCGTAGTCATGATGCTTCTCTTATATCATGGCGAACGATTTGGGGTATCCTCATCATTCAAAGCGATTTGCTCCATGGCGGGAGCCGGATCTCGCATAGACTATTTTCGCTACGATTGGAAGAGTCATGCCTGGTTACTGGTTTTTGTAGTGGGTTCTGTACTTGGAGGATATCTTGCTTCAAGCGTCCTTGCTAGTCCGGAGCCGGTTCAAATAGCGACATCCACGCAGCACGATCTGGCGGCCCTGGGAATCGATACCCCTCAGTCATATGCAGAGGGAGCTGGATTTGTTCCTGCTGAAATCTTTTCGATGACTAATCTGACATCCCCAGCAGGGGTTCTACTATTGATCCTGGGAGGTTTTCTGATTGGTTTTGGCACCCGCTGGGCTGGTGGTTGTACTTCGGGTCATGCCATAAGTGGCTTATCCAACCTTCAATTGCCGTCTTTGGTAGCAGTCATTGGTTTCTTTGTAGGTGGGCTGGTGATGACTCATTTACTCTTTCCATTCATTTTTTCGCTCTAATCAAATCCAGATGAAACTCATTCGATTTTTTCTTGTCGGCATTTTATTCGGCATCGTCATGACCAAGTCCGAAGCCATATCCTGGTTTCGGATCCAGGAGATGTTCCGATTCCAAAGTTTTCACATGTATGGCATTATTGGCGTAGCCTGCTTATTGGGGATTGGGATACATGTAATGATCAAACGAACGACGGCCAAAGATCTTTTTGGAAATGTTATCGAGTTGTCCCCCAAGCCGAAAACGTACAAAGCCAGTCTTCTTGGTGGTACTACCTTCGGCCTAGGATGGGCACTTACGGGAGCTTGTCCTGGTCCACTCTATGTCTTGTTGGGTCATGGATACCTAAGCATTGGCGTTGTCATTTTAAGTGCGCTCGTAGGAGCCATTTGCTATGGGGCATTGCGCAAGGTCTTGCCGCATTGACCACCATCTCAGGTAGCTACTTCAAAATGATGTCCGTTTCATAACTGCGGATGTACACCTTGGTCTTTGCATTGTCCTCGGTAGCGACTACATGAGTAGTACTCCCCTCCTCTCTATAGTCGTGTTTTGCAAAGCGATCACGATCGTAAATCAGGTCTCCATACTTGATCTCGGCATCTAGATTGTAGCCCAAGCCATCGGGCAGCGGAAAATCCATGCGGTCGTATTTGCAATCAATCCAAAGGTCATCAAAGCCTTTTTCTATTTGCTCCACCTCTATGGTAGTTTCGTATGCGTTTACTCTGGCTTTCTTGGCAATCGATCCGATGCTGATCTTAGCATACTTTGACTCATCAAGGGTCAGCTGTTCACATTCCCCAATCTTGACTTCCATCTCATAGTCGCTATTCAGATGTATGTGGCCTGTTTTAGACAGGTCCAAATTGCCATACTTACAAGAACCCTTGACATTCGCTGCAGACTCAGCTGTGAGATCCGTCTCATAGAACTCTATCTCCAAGGGACCTCCGACTTTCCCCAGGTCAAAATCGCAATACTTGGCCTCCAGCCGTGCTTTCTCCGCAATGTTTTTAACCTCCACTTCGTCTTCATAGCCCAGATAGGCCAAATTCTGAACTGCTCCCAATTCAAGTTCACTGTATTTGCTTTCGATCTCGACAATCCCTGCGTCTGCCGCCTCAACCTCCGATTCATACAGGTCCAGATCAAGACTGGATGTCCTTCCAATTGTCGCTTTCCCGTACTTAATTTTTGACTCCAGTGTGCCGGCAAGATCCTGCGTATATAGGTTTCCGGAGTAGAGATCCACTACCACATCTCCACCAATAGTGGCTATATGAATATCATCATAGCGATTTTCCACATTCAGTTTTCGCAAGTCGGGAACAGCAAGTATGAGTTCCAGATCAAGCTTCTTGATGCCATTATAGACATTGCCATTTTTCATTTTTATTCGACTGCGGCCTAAGTTTCGGTTCCAGGATTTGATCTGGGCTCCGGCCTCCACCGTCTTAGTCTTACCACTCCCTGCCACGGACACGGACAGTTCTTTCAGGAATTCTTCCATTTCATCACGATACTTTCCGGTAATCGTAATGTTCAACGTCATTGTCGCATTTGAGCCAGACGCTTTTTCTACTCTGACATCTCCTCGGCGATGCACGATGTTCAAAACCCCGTCGTCCAAATCTCCAAGTGATTCCTCGATGGTCTTATGGACCGTATCTTGACCGATCAATGGAAAAGATATGACCATTGTGAAGATGATCGAAATGATCTTAGTATACTTTCTTTTCATAAGTTTCTTCTTTGATTTTGTTGCGATCTGATTCCCTACTGAGTTGTTCCAGTACCTTGAGTTGTCTTTCATGGTACTTGATTAATATGCTGAAGAGTGCTTCTTTTTCAGGATACGCTTGATAGTCTACGATGGCCTCCTCGTATTCTGCATCGAGCTGAGTGAGTTGTGCAAAAAGATCAGGATATCGTTGAGATTGAAAGGTATCAAATCCGATCTCTTGCTTTTTGAAAGCAATTAGCTCCTGGTATCGATCTTCTTCGGCCTGCCATTCAATGGGCAAAGTGGCTACCTCCTCGCCACCATTCCCTCTCTGGTAAAACATTCCTGCCATAAACACGAGGGCCATTGAGGCGGCTATCCCCACCCATTTTACCACAGGCAATCTCCTGGGTTGATCAAGTCTGTTCGAGATGCCCTGCCACATGGCATCCCTGGGTACCATTTCTACATGATCGAATTCTTCTCTATCGTCTCTCACTCGTTTTTCCCAATCTTCCATGTGCATTCAACTTGATGTACCAATGCGTTCACGAATAAGTCTCTTGGCTCGCATGTATTGTGTCTTAGATGTTGATTCAGAAATGGAAAGTACAGTCGAAATCTCCCGATGGGACATGCCTTCAAAGAGATACATGTTGAGTACTTCTCTACAGCCGGTCGGCAGCAATTTGATGGCCTGATGAATTGCACCCAAGCGATCATCACGCGTATCTTTTGTCTGCTGCCATATCTCCATTGATGCTTCTGGAAGTTCCTCCATATCTGCATGACGGATGCTCCTCTTTTGCTTTCTTAAGTGCCCTATGGCTTCGTTGATCATGATTCGTTTCATCCATGCGTATATGCCGCCGTCCTCCCGATAGCGGTGCATCTGCCGAAAAATCTTGACGAACCCTTCCTGCACGACATCCTCTGCGACCGTGCGGCTCACTACAATCCTCAAGACAGTATGGAAGAGTGCATCTACATAGTTCTGATACAACTCATACTGAGCCTTGCGGTCTTGCTTTATGCACCGCTGGACCAATTGCTTCTCGTTGATCTTTCGTCCGTTCAATTCGTGGATAGTGACGCACATGCGTCACAAAAGGTTGTAATGCCAGGAAAAAAATTAGTACGCTCTCGCTGTACTTTTTTCCATGTAATTGACAAATGCGCGATTTACGACGCGATTGCCTCCTGGAGTCGGATACTGGCCGCTGAAAAACCAATCTCCGCGATGACCGGGTACTGCCTGATGCAACCCTTCCAGGGTTTGGTATATGATTTTCACTTCTGCGTCGACGTTTGGTGGGGTCAGGATTTTGGTAATCATCTCTGACACTTCTTCGTAATCAAACTGATCGTACAATTTCGCCACCCGGTTGACGATCTCGGCAGTGGGACGTTCGAGCTCCGCTTTGCACTGTTCGTAAACTTCTTCCATCAGGTGTTCCTGCCCTCTTGCTTCCAGCAATGCAGCCATGGCTTGAAAAGCCACAAAATTGCCCATGCGTGACATGTCAATGCCGTAGCAGTCTGGATAACGAATTTGAGGAGCTGAGGACACAAAGATGATCCTCTTGGGATGCAACCGATCCACCATCGTAATGATGCTGTCTCGCAGTGTAGTCCCTCTGACGATGGAGTCATCGACCAGGACCAGAGTATCAACCCCGTTTCGTACAATCCCATAGGTGACATCATAGACATAGGAGACAAGGTCACCTCGATTGGCAGAATCTGCGATAAATGTGCGCATCTTGGCATCCTTCACCACAATTTTTTCAAATCGAGGTTTGATGCGCAATATCCGATCCACATTAGTGGGCGATATATCATCTCCCAGGGCCAAGATCTTATCTCGTCGAATATCGTCCAGGCGCTCTTCAATGCCTTCCATCAAACCAAAGAATGCTGTCTCAGCCGTGTTGGGCACAAAAGAGAATACGGTATGTTCGAGATCAAAGTCGATCTCTTGCAATACCATTTCGCTTAAGTTCCTGCCTAGAGCCTTGCGCTCAAGATAGATCTCCTTGTCTGTCCCTCGTGAAAAATAGATCCGCTCAAAGGAGCAACTCAATCGCTTAGCGGGTTTGGTAAATTCGACCTCGCTGATGTTGCCATTTTTTTTGATGATTGCCGCATGACCGGGCTGCAGCTCCTTGACATCACGAAAACTTATCTGGAATGCGGTTTGAATCGCAGGCCTTTCTGAAGCAGCCACAAAAATTTCATCATCATGGTAATAATAGGCTGGGCGTATTCCGGTGGGATCGCGCATGATGAATGCGTCGCCATGTCCTACGAGTCCAGCCATCACGTATCCTCCATCAAAGCGTTTGCTGGCCCGCCGCAATAGTCGCTGCAAGTCAAGATGGTCCGCTATTTTTTTATTGATTTCGATGTTGGTGTAGCCATCGAGTTTAAACCAAGCAAAAAGGCGCTGAATCTCGTCATCCAGAAAGTGGCCGATTTTCTCGAGGACCGTCACGGTATCAGAGACCTCCTTTGGGTATTGACCCAACTCAATGAGTTCATCAAATAGTTCGTCAACATTGGTCAGGTTAAAATTTCCCGCTAAGACGAGATTTCTGGTGATCCAATTGTTTTGACGCAAGATGGGATGGCAAGCCTCTACACTGTTATTTCCATGAGTTCCATAGCGCAAGTGGCCCAGAAGCAACTCGCCGGTAAAGGGCATGTTCTTTTGAAGCCATTCAGGATCGTTGAGCTGTTCCTCGGAGCATTGACGGAAGCGCTTGTTGATTTTTTGAAAAAGATCCTTCAGGTATTGAGAGCTATTTGTCCTTTTTCGGCTGATGTAGCGGGTGCCAGGTTCTGGATCTAATTTAATGGTGGCTATACCTGCACCATCCTGTCCGCGATTGCGCTGCTTCTGGAGGAGCAATTGCATTTTACGCAAACCATAAAGGGACGAACCGTACTTTTCCTGATAGTATGAAAGAGGCTTTAACAGGCGAATAAGTGCGATGCCACACTCATGCTTAATTTGATCGCTCATGACATGCTTGACTAAGCTCAAAGTTACTGCAATTTTCGACCAATTGCAGTCTGTTTACCGGCAATCAAAGGACATGCGGGAGGATGGTCACAAAAGGGCAGTTATAATCCGTTGGTCATGCTCCCAAGACGACCCGCAAAACGCAGAACTTCGCGCCCGTGTGCCAACACGTGCCCAAAAAGTATTCTTACCTTAGTTGGTCAAGACCTAAGTGATGGCATTTTTCAGTTTTTTCAAGGCACCAAGGCACCAACAGTTTAAGTATGTACCACGGTTCTACGACCCTCAAAAAGAACGGCTTGATGAGATTTTGGGACGCGCAGATGGGGAAGAACTCAGTCCGACTGACCTAGCAAAGTCTCGCATCGCTCGCAGTTTTCGATCACGAAGTAGCAATGGCGACATCGCTAAGCGAAGCAGGCGTCGGTCCAATTTCCTCCTCTTGGCAATCATCGCTGTGCTGTTGGTCCTCACCTATGTATTGCTTACCGTTTACCTCCCCCGATTCATCCACTTGATTGAGGGCTGATATGGTCGATATTATCCAGTTGCTTCCGGATGCCATCGCCAATCAAATTGCGGCAGGTGAGGTTGTCCAACGTCCCTCTTCTGTGGTCAAGGAGCTGATCGAAAACAGCATTGACTCTGGTGCCACACGCATCCGTCTGGTTCTTAAGGTTGCAGGTAAACAACTCATTCAGGTAATTGACAATGGATGTGGAATGTCCATGACCGATGCTAGAATGAGCTTTGCACGTCATGCTACTAGCAAAATCTCAAAGGCGGAAGATCTGTTCGCCATTCAAACACTTGGATTTCGAGGCGAGGCACTGGCCTCGATCGCAGCGGTGGCACAAGTAGACTTAAAAACGCGACCCCATGATGCCGAAGTGGGCACGCACATCGAAATCATGGGATCTGAAGTGGTCAAGCAAGAGGCTTGCGAGACACAGCCGGGTACCGACCTGTCTGTCAGAAATCTTTTTTACAATATTCCAGCCCGTCGCAAATTTTTGAAGTCAGATACCGTGGAGTTGCGGCATATCCTGGATGAGTTTCAACGCATCGCCTTGGCGCATCCCAAGATCCATTTTGAGGTATACCACAACGGTAACGAAATGTATCATCTGCCTCCAGACAACCTACGCAAACGCATTGTCGGAATATTTGGGAAGGTGTACAATGATCGATTGGTACCCGTAGAAGAAGATACCGACATTTGCAAAATCATTGGATTTGTGGGAAAGCCGGAAGCGGCTAAACGAAGAAGAGGAGAACAATTCCTAATGGTCAATGGACGATTTATCAAGAGTGCCTACTTGAGCCATGCCATTTCTTCGGCCTATCAAAACATTCTACCTGAGGGATCTCATCCTTTCTATCTCCTTTTCCTTTCGATGGATACCAGCCGCATTGATGTCAATGTGCATCCAACCAAGCAGGAAATCAAATTCGAAGACGAAAAGATCATCTATAATGTCATCAAGGCCGCAGTGCGTCACGCACTGAATCAGTTTAACATCACCCCAACGCTTGATTTCGAACAAGATCCCATGTTAAGTCAGATGGGCGACCTGACGCCCATGGTGCAAAAACACAAAGTGATCATTCCCTCAAAATTTAGTGCAGATCGAGGAGATCCAGCCTGGGAAGATCTGTATGAAGGACTTGAAAAACCTGGAGGCGAGACGTACGCAGTATCCGAGGAAAGTCAGACACTGGTTGATGCCGAGCGAAAGGCACCCTATCAGATTCATCAGACCTACATCGTGTCGCAAATAAAGTCCGGATTCATCCTCATTGATCAGTACCGTGCGCATCAGCAGATCATCTTTGAGTCCTTCTTGCAAAATTTGCAGGGGCAGCCAGCACAGATTCAAAAACTGCTCTTCCCCAAATCGTTGGAGTTTCCACCCAATGAGTCTGCGATTCTGCAGAATCACCTGGGCCAGCTGCAACAGATGGGATTTGATCTAGAGCCTTTCGGAAAAGGGTCATTCGTTTTGCATGGCATACCTGCACATTTGACCGGCCTCGCCGACGTGGACGACATCGTTCCGACCTTATTGGAACAAATTGGCTCAAATAGAGATTTAGAAATAGCAGAGGAGCAACGTTTGGCCTGGATGTTGGCTAGGAAATCCGCTCAAAAAAGAGGGGTTTCGCTGACCATCGAAGAAATGCATGCACTGATCGATCAATTGTTTGCTTGCGAGAGCCCATTCTTTGGTCCTACTGGATTACGCATTATCTTATCTTTTTCGCTTGACGAAATAAAAGACAAAATGAATTCATAGATGCCACGAGTTACTGAAGTAGTTAAACAACTATTGATTCTTAATGTGCTGTTTTTCGTGGCCACCACGATGATATTCCCACAGTACTTTGGCTATCTGGCCGTGTACTACCCTGCCACCGACCTCTTTAGACCCTGGCAGTTGGTCACTCACATGTTTATGCATGCTGATTTTGGGCACCTTTTTTTCAACATGTTTGCCCTATTCTTGTTTGGGTCCGCTCTGGAGTCGTATTGGGGCGGCAAACGATTTCTCACATTCTACCTGGCCAGTGGTTTGGGAGCTGTGGCCATCTATCTGCTTGTTTTGCATTGGGAGATTGGAGCATTACCGGCAGCACATCAAGCCGCGTTGATGGCAAGACCTACTCCCATGGTGGGTGCCAGTGGGGCGGTATTTGGTTTGCTGGCTGGCTATGGAATGATGTTTCCAGAGAGCAAAATCATGCTCTTGATTCCTCCTATACCGATCAAAGCGAAGTACTTCGTACTGATCTATGGTGTTCTGGAGTTGATCTTTGGCATCAGCGGCAGAAATACAGGTGTAGCGCATTTTGCACACGTCGGAGGTGCCATTTGTGGTGCTGCCCTCGTTTATTATTGGAGAAAAAACCGCAAGGTCTAGCATGTTTCAATCGCTGATAGATGATCTAAAGAGGGAATTTGGGCAGGGCACCGTGCTGCATCGGATCATCATCATCAATGTACTCGTCTTTGTAGGGATCAACATCATCAAGTTTATGTTCCGTATAAAGGGGGGAGGAACACTCGACCCTTTCTACCATGAGATTTTGCACTTCTTTTCCATATCCTCTGATCTGGTATTTAATCTAAAGCACCCCTGGACCATACTGACCAGCATGTTTCTGCACGAGGGCTTTTGGCACCTACTGTGGAATATGTTGTTTCTCTATTGGTTTGGCCGAATTGTGGCCGACTTGGTTGGCATCTCTAAGATACTTCCCTTATATCTGCTTGGGGGTGCCGTAGGAGGTTTCGCTTTTTGGATCAGTGCCACGCTGCTCAACTATGGGGGTGGTGCCACGGTCTATGCCATAGGTGCATCTGCTGCTGTCATGGCCATTGTGGTGGCAGCGGGAGTGATCGCACCAGAATATCGAATGCGTTTATTGCTGATTGGCGATGTAAAGCTTAAATATGTCGTACTGGTGCTGGTATTTCTCGACTTCGTGGGCATTGGCAACTACACCAACACTGGAGGGCACTTTGCTCATCTGGGAGGAGCCGTACTCGGTCTCTTGTTTGCCAGAGAGCTCCAACGGGGCAATGACTGGTCAGCGGGAGTAAATAGCGTCTTGGAGCGAATGCAAGCCTTCTTTTCCCAATCAGTGAGCGCCAGCAAACCAAAGAGAGAAACGACTATGGTGGTAAAGCGATTTTATCGTCAGGATGAACAGCAAGCTGATGATCTTTCTTACCAACAGCAATTGGATCAGATATTGGATAAAATATCTCAGAGCGGATATGAAAGCTTGAGTAAGGACGAGATTGCTTTTCTAGAAGATGCCAGCAATCGAAAATGAAATTTCTGACCAAGCTTAGTCTTTGGATCAATGTGCTCATCGTGGCGATGACTTTGATGGGATACTTAGCCTCTTACGTCCATCCTGCCACCATGAGTATCTTTCAGACCATCGGTCTTTTGATGCCCCTATTATTAGTCATCAATCTGTTTTACCTCTTTTTTTGGATATGCCTTAGAAAGAAGTTTTTTTGGCTTTCTCTGGTGACCCTGATTTTAGGCTTTCAACAAATTCAGCGTCTGGCCGCTTTCCATTTTGACAATGATGTTCCAGAGGACCGTCTGAGTATTTGCAGTTTTAATGGACAGAACTACAACCGGACCGATCGCATCAAAGATTTCCTGTCCGATCAGGTGTTGCCAGAAGATCTTGGTATCCTCTGTCTACAAGAGATCTCTAAGCAGCATTTAGAGGGAGTACAGCAGGCAGGTGGTTTTGATCACTCACACTATCACCTAGGCAAGTTTATCCTGAGCAAATACCCCATCATCAACCAAGATCATCATCAGTTTGACGGCACCGTCACTGGATGTGTCTGGGCCGATATCGCCACAGAAGGTGGCACCATCCGCGTATACAATATTCACTTGCATAGCAACAAGATATCAAGTGATGACCTCGAAGAATTTGCCACTATCCCCTTTGCATTGTCGAATTACAGCAATGCTCTGCAGGAACGGAGCCGACAAGCCCAGGAAATCCTTAAAATGGTGTCAGATTCTCCTTACCCCACCATTGTGGTTGGTGATTTCAATGATTCCCCTTTTTCATACACCTATCAGCTTTTTGCAGACCAGTTGATCGATCAATTTAAAGCAAGCGGACTTGGTATTGGGGCGACATATGCAGGATCCGTCCCTGGATTGAAAATAGATTATATTTTTGCCGACGAAAATTTCGAACCTTTACATCATCGTATACTGCGGACTAAGATCTCGGATCACTTTCCACTGGTCAGCTACCTCAGATTAACACGCTAAGATGCAAGCAATCCATGTGCAAAACAGCCTTACCCGGCAAAAAGAACTTTTTAAACCTATTGAGGAAGGATATGTAGGCCTATACGTCTGTGGTCCTACTGTCTACAGTGACGTGCATCTTGGCAATTGTCGAACTTTTGTCAGTTTTGATGTGATTTATCGCTACCTGCGCTTCGCCGGATACAAAGTGAGGTATATACGCAACATCACCGATGTAGGCCACCTAGAGGGCGATGCAGATTCCGATGCAGAAGACAAGATTTCTAAAAAGGCACGGCTCGAAAAACTTGAGCCCATGGAGGTGGTGCAACATTACACTTTGGGGTTTCATGACATGATGCAATTGTTTAACACATTGCCACCCAGCATCGAACCTCGAGCTACTGGACACATCATTGAGCAAATTGAAATGATTGATCAGATCCTGGCCAATGGCTACGCCTATGAGGCCAATGGTTCGGTATATTTCGACACTCCCAAATACATCGCAGAAGGGAAGCCCTATGGTACTTTATCAGGACGTGTAGTAGAAGACTTGCTGCAGGAATCAAGAACCAATCTTAAGAACCAAGATGAAAAGCGAAGTCCTTCCGATTTTGCCCTATGGATCAAGGCAGACGAGCGGCATCTGATGCGTTGGCCTTCAAAATGGTCCATTGGTTTCCCTGGATGGCACTTGGAATGCTCTGCGATGAGTCGCAAATATCTAGGTGCAGAGTTTGACATCCATGGAGGCGGAAATGATCTAAAATTTCCTCATCATGAAAACGAAATTGCCCAAAACGTCGGAGCCTGCAGTCATGGTGGAGCCCGATATTGGTTGCATACCAATATGCTCTTGATGAACGGTCGCAAGATGTCTAAAAGTGATGGGAATACCATCACACCTCTTCAACTGTTGACGGGCGAAAGTGAGCATGTGAGCAAAGGCTTCTCTCCGATGGTGATTCGCTTTTTTATCCTCCAGGCGCACTACAGCAGCACCTTGGATCTGACTGATGATGGCCTCATTGCCGCAGAGAAAGGGTATCATCGTCTGATGGAAGCACAGCGCAATCTGCTTGCACTCTCTACGACGGCCACTTCGGGAGCACTCGATGTTGAAATCGAGGATGGAATTTCTAAGCTGTACGAGCACATGAATGACGATTTCAACACTCCTCGTACGCTGGCCGCTCTCTTCGATCTGTCCTCCAAAATCAATGGGCTCGCTGGTGGCCAGATAGGACTAGACAAAATTGGTGCGGCAGTGCTCGATCGCCTCAAAACCGAATTTGTGTCCTTTACCCAGGAAGTCTTGGGCTTGTTGCCAACGGAGAGCGCCGGTGGCAATTCTGCGGTCCTTGAAGGGCTCATGTCGCTGATTCTTGACATTCGCAAGCAAGCACGCAACGACAAGAATTGGAATACTGCAGATAAAATACGAGACACTCTTGCAGAGTTAGATGTGGAAGTAAAAGATGCAAAAGATGGCAGCACCTGGACCATTAAGTAGATTTATAGGAGCGCTACTGCTAGGCTGCTCGCTCTGGTGCTGTCAAGACAACAGCGCTACCCAAACCGCCCCTCCTCCCGCCAAAGACCCGGTATCGATTCCCAGTTTCAATAAGGATTCCGCTTATCACTACGTAGAAAAGCAGGTTGAATTTGGGCCACGAGTGGTAGGAAGTGAAGGCCACAAAGCATGCCGTGCATGGTTGGTGCAAAAGCTACAGTCCTGGAACCTGGAAGTGACCGAACAGGAATTTACGGCCGATCTGTACACGGGTGATCGCCCCGAAGCGGCCAACATCATAGCCCAGATCAATCCTGATCTAAAACAACGAATCGTCTTAGCGGCTCATTGGGATACCCGACATATTGCCGACCAGGATAAGGATGCAGTCAGAAGAGGGGAGCCCATTCTCGGGGCCGACGATGGCGGCAGCGGGGTAGCAGTGTTGCTGGAAATCGCCAGGACGATTCAACAAAATCCGGTAGATCTGGGGATCGACATTGTCCTCTTCGATGCTGAGGACCATGGTCAAAACAACGATGCAACCG
>JAHQVP010000338.1 GCA_019634275.1 Saprospiraceae bacterium | reverse complement strand
TTCATAACGCTGCATCGAAACCCAATCGTCTTGACCATAGCCATCCAAGGAAAGCCTAGGACTCGCCGCCAATCGCACAAACTTTTGATGGTTGTTTGCGGCCGAATCCACTAAATGTCCTAAGATTTGATGATTGGTCCATCCTCCTGCCTTATGGGATGCCGACCTGCGTGGAATGTCAAATCGACTAAGGGCTGGATAGGCGATATCAAGAACCTGCGACAAATGCAGCGCTGTATCTGCTAATGCCATCCTACCCGCCTAGTACCTGTGCCCAGAAAGTAGCCTGCTCCTCGGCGGAGGGTTGATCAACCGGCGATACAATGCGGAATCCCACAAAGGGAGAATCCGTATTCCACCAAAAGCTCTTCGGAATCTGAGGATCTCGCTTTTTCCAATCGAGATCAGATTCCTCACGCGCGGCAGTCCGCAACTCATCGTAGTCATCTTGATAGGATCCGCCCCTCACCGTACGTGGGTGCAAGGCAGTGGGTTCGCGCCAGGGGTTGGCTTCTCCTGCTGCGAGACCCGCGTAGTAGTCTGCCTGGTATTGATCCAAAGTCCATTCGCTGACATTGCCATACATGTCATATAGGCCCCAAGGATTAGGCATAAGTTGAGCCACTTCATGAAATGCCTCATTGCTGTTGCGTGCAAACCAAGCATACTTGCTGAGCGCTTTCTTTTTCTTGCCAAAGAAGTAACGCGTGTCCGTGCCGGCATTACAGGCGTACTCCCACTCTGCTTCTGTCGGCAGTCGATAGAACGTACCTGTCTTATCAGAGAGCCATTTGCAAAATTGCAACGCACTGAACTGAGTCATGCCCACAGCAGGAAATCCAAACTTACCCATTCCATGGGATGGATCTTCGTATGGGGCGCTTGGTCGTGAGATGCCATCCATGCGCGGTTGACCAGCTTTGTCGAGATCGATGGTGGGATCCCGAAAAACCATAAAGGCGTCATGCGTGGTTTCGATGGCACACATCCAAAAAGCATCTATCATAACTTCAACCTGTGGCTGCTCATCCTGAACCTTGGTCTTAGCTGCACCGAGGAGGTGTTTTCCTGCCGGGATTTGAACCATCGGCAACTCGACCTTGTCCGAAAGTCGGACAGTGTTCTTCTCTACTTGGGCCATTGCGGTAATGGCAAGGGAGCCCATCAAAATAATCAGGATAGGTAATCGCATCTATTCAAAGACTAGGTTAAAAACAATGGTCATCTCATCGTCGCAGACGATCTGTCCAAATAATGCTGAAGGAGGTGTAATATCAAAGGAGGAAAACGTGAGGGTATGCTGACCCGTTAAGGCCAGAGGTGATTGCGTCCCCTCCAACTGCAGGGTAACGTCCTGGGCTTTGCCCGCGATGGTCAAGGTACCGGTCGTTTTGACGATGATCTTGCCCTCAGCGCCAGGGTTGACATCCACCGCCTTACTCTCAAAGTTAATATGGGAATGATTTTTACTGTCCAATGCCTTGTAGATCTTAGCATTCATGTCTGGACCACGTCCTCCATCCATCGACCCTGTTTCAAACTGCATGGAGGCAGACGCAATAGCAAAGGAACTGTCCTCCACGATGCTGCAGGTTCCAGTCATCACATTGACAGTCGCCTTCCAATCTTTCAGTGTAGACCCTCCTTCGACTACCACAGTGGAGTTCTCAGCCGATAGGACGTGCTCTGTCTGGGCAAAGGAGATGTTAAAAATCGCCAGGACCAGGAGTAAACCAAGGATATGACGCTTCATAGAACTGTTCTTTTTCATGCTACAAAAACACGGTCTTTCCATTGAGAATTCCCCAAAGCTAGCAAGATTATCATAATGCAAATACTGGGCTTGGATGAAATAAATTCAGAGAGAAGAGAGTTTCTCAAACGTATCAAAAGCAACGACCATGAGAGGTTTGTCATCGATACGAACACTGCTCTTTTTAGGACTCAGTTCTTTGCTTTTCTGCGCTTGCGGGAAAAAGCTGAAAGAACAAATCCAACTCAAAGACGATCAAATTGCTCAACTGGACAAGCAACTTGATCACTTGCGCAACAACAACAATAGTCTTCTTGATCGCCTTTCCGACATGTCGGTGATCAGCAAGGCAGGATCAGAAAGCATTCGTGAGTCTCTTGCTTCCATCAATCAGCAATATGCTCATATTCAGGATTTAAACGATCGACTCTACGAGAAAGACTCCATCAACCTGGTGCTTGTCCTAAATTTGAAGCGAAGTCTGCACGATGTTGCCGCAGAGGATCTTCAAGTGGAAGTACGTGGTGGCAAAGTTCATGTCTCCATTTCTGATCGTATGCTTTTTCAGTCTGGTAGTGCCCAACTAGGGGAACAAGCTGAAGCCATTCTTGGAAAAATCGCCGCCATCCTCAATGATCACGATGAGTTGGATGTCCTGGTCGAAGGACATACGGACAATATACCCATCCAAATGGATTGCTACGAGGACAATTGGGATCTGAGCGCATCAAGGGCCACCACTGTTGCTCGGGTCCTGCACCGAAATCACTACGTTTCGCCCGAGCGCATTACGGCTGCAGGCAGAAGTGAATTTGTCCCTAAATCCGACAATTCGACTGCGATAGGTCGTGCCACCAATCGCAGGACAGAAATCATCATCATGCCCAAACTGGATCAGTTCTTTCAATTGATGGAGGCTCCACCCATCTCGGGCTAAGCAATGTCAAAGCATCACTTGCTGCGCAAATCAGGGTGATTGGGGTAGCGCTCATGTTCTTCACTGCGCTGCATTTGGTACCGCAGTCCAAACCGATCAGCCAGACGTTCTCTCCCCTCTTTCGTCAACATAGGCAGGGCAGAGGCACAGGCATCCGCAAGCCACCCCTGCGCAGCAATTACCGTGGATGTAAAATCGAATGACGTGGCCCATCCGGAGCGCGGATCAATCAGATGATTGTATCGAACACCACCCTTAACCAAATGCTGGTAACTTGATCCGGAGGACGCGACGGAGGCATTGCTCAGAACAATGGACTCTCCTTGACCTATGGCAATGCGCCATCCATCTTCGCCAGGTGGAGCACTTCCTGCAGTTAGATCGCCCCCAAGATCAATTAGGAATCGTTCTATCCCCTTTTTCTTAAGCCAATCACTTAGCAAATCACCTATGTAGCCTTTGGCGATTCCTCCCAGATCGATGCGCAAACCCCGGCGCGTGGTCTTAATCGTACAAGTTGACTGGTCTCGTTCCACCCATTTTGTCCCTGATCGCTTTCGGGCTCGATTGACCTTTGATCGGCTAGGAAGTCGATTGCGCTTAAAGCTTGCTTTCCATAAATGGGTTAATCGGCCCAGGTACGGATCCACTACCAATGTTTGGTCATAGAGAACGTTAGCCTTGTGCAGAAGATCACATAATTCACTGCTAAGTCGATGTTCTTTTCGACGGACAGAAGCATTAATTTTCCCCACCTCAGATGAGGTGGTATAGTCTGAAAATATCAAATTCAATCTATCCAGTTCCTGAAAGAATGCTCCGGCCAACTCCTCGTCATTTTGCTGATCGGTGGCATACCACGTCAAGGTGGCCAATGTCCCCAAAGCCGGTTGAGCGGATTGATGCCTCGTGAGCTGCTGAGCGTCAATGGACGTAGTCAGGCACCCTATCAGCAGCCAAACAGCATTGAATTTTACTACCTTAAGAGCGAAGTAAATCATTTTGAATCTTTCGTCATGAAACGTAGAAACTTTATCCAATATAGTGCACTTGCAGCCGCCGGAACGGGTGCCATGAGTACCGCCGCTAGTGCCCAGTCATCCAACGCTCCTGCAGAACCTTTTCGCTTAAAGTATGCTCCTCATTTGGGAATGTTTAAACATCATGCGGGCGATGACCCGGTCGATCAGCTGTTGTTTATGGCGGATCAAGGATTTACGGCCTTTGAGGACAATGGCATGAAGGGCCGGGAAGTAAGCACCCAGGAGGCCATGGCCAAGACCATGCAGGACAAAGGCATGGAGATGGGTGTCTTCGTGGCGCATAAGATATACTGGAAAGAACCCAATCTGACCAACGGCGATGCTGCTCTGCGGGAGGAGTTTCTTACCAACATCAAAGAAAGCGTAGAGGTAGCCAAACGCGTCAATGCCACTTGGATGACCGTCGTACCAGGGCACGTAGACATGCGTAAAAACATTGGTTTTCAAACAGCAAACGTAGTAGAGTCTCTAAAACGAGCCAGTGATATCCTGGAACCTCACGGGTTGACGATGGTATTGGAGCCGCTCAATTTTCGCAATCATCCCGGGCAGTTTTTGAGCGAAATTCCACAGGCCTATCTGGTGTGCAAGTCCGTGGACAGTCCCGCTTGCAAGATCCTATTTGACATCTACCATCAACAAATCCAGGAAGGCAATATCATCCCCAACATCGACAGCGCATGGGATGAGATCGGTTACTTTCAAATCGGGGACAATCCCGGTCGCAAAGAACCTACCACAGGGGAGATCAACTATCTCAACATTTTTAAACACATCCACGACAAAGGGTTTGATGGCATCCTAGGCATGGAACATGGAAATTCGGTCGATGGCAAGGAGGGGGAAGAAAAATTGATTGCTGCCTACCGCTCAGTAGATCGCTTCTAAGCTAACGTTTGCTCACGATCACGCGCTTGGCCAGTTTTTCCTGAATTTCAGCCATGACATTTTGCAGGGCGCTGTATTTACTTTGAAGCATCGTAGGCTCATTGACTTTAATTGCACAACGGATGTCTAAACTTCCAGGTGCCGTCTCTACAATGTACTCCAAATACACCTCTTTCTGTTCCATTGCGTAGCGCTGAGCGGCCGCTTCTTCGCTTACGATGATGTCCTCTGGATATGATATGCTCAGGGCAAAATTCTCATTTATTTTGAATGGGAATTGCACCACATTTTGTCTTGTTTGCTCGGGCAGGGCCAAGTCGGAAAAGAAGGAATAAAAAAGCGGTGCCAGTTGGATTTCATCTGAGGGCTGTATGTGAAAGTGCACCGTGCTGGATAGTGGTTTGAGGGCCGAAGAAACGTTGCTAAATCGTACGGAATCAATGCGGATACTGGGGCTCATTACTGCTGCTCGGCTCTTCCAGTACTGCGCTTGTTTGTCCTCACTCAAGAGCTGTCGCTCGGCCTGCGCATCATATCCCTGGTAGGAACATGTGATGGTCCCCTGAGCTGAGCCATCACGGAGTACTTTTATATCCGTACGGAACATACTGCTGCTTTCAAATTCGGGCAGGCTAACCCAACTTGCTTTGTAGTTGCGAATCAACGCTGAAGGAGAACGCCGGACATTTTGGTCAATATAACCGATAGGAAGTTTGGGATCACCAGCATCTAAATAAAGGGCATCGTCACCGATACCAACCACAATCACGAAGTGGTTAAACTGGTATACGTCTGGGATCTCTTCCTGCACTGGGTTTTGATCACGTGTACTCACCAAAATTGGAAAGGATCGCAGGTCAGCCTCACGCAGCAATGCCAACAATGCTTGATTCATGGCGGCTTTGTTGACTTCCCTGGTATTCTTCATCTCATTAATGGTATGAGAAGGGAATACTCCCATGCTGCCGTCCCACTTGAAAAGACGATGAACGAGTTGGTAACATTTCCAGGCTTTGGTTCGCTCATCCGTGCGCAGCTTCATGATTTCGCGTGCTTCCTGAAGCAGCCAACCGTAATTGCTCCGTACTCTAAATTGCTTGCCCCAATAGTCGTTTACGACCAGATCGCTGACTTGGGTAGACCAATCGGCCAGAAAGGCATCATAGTTGACTGGAGCCAGGTCTGTAAGCGAAAAGAAATATGCAGGTCTAATTTCAGTTAGGGGTGGCATCAACGCCTCTTCAACATAGGCGGGAATGTCGGTACAGGCCAACTTTATGCCCTTCAATTGTAAACGCTGACTTCTGCTTACGCTCACCTTTTCAGAAATCGCCACTTTCGACAACAAGTAGCGCTCATCAGAAAGGTACTCCGCAAAAGTAAAAGCATCCGGCACCAAAAAAGACAGCTCGCTGCTCCGCACCGGGTAAGCATACTGAAAGTCCCACCGATGCAAGCGATTCGACAGATCGGCAATCGTACTATAGGCCACCGTCAGCGTATCTCCTACCTGTAAGTCTTGTACCTCCAAGGTATAATCCACGATTTCTACACTGTATGGTTCTCGCTCAAAATCAGACTTCTTATAATTAACTTTCTTCCCGCCGGGAGAAGATACCGTAACGGCGGCGTCCACCATTTCCTCATTAAATCCCAAATCCACGGACAAGGAAACAAACTTGAGGAAGGCAATGTCTTCTGCTGCTCCGATCACCACATGATAGCTCCGTTCAAAAGCCCACCTTAAGTTGTTGAGATCCGAGTAGTCAATCCGATATGCTCCCCGATCGGACAATATTGCGGTCCCTTGATCATCTTGACTAAATGCCAAAGAAACCAGCAGGACCATTGTCATCAACAATGCAACACATTTTCTCATTGGGGATTAAAATAGTGGATTTCGAAAGATTTGAGCATATGCACGGTCGTATAGCACCCTTCCCATACCTATGAAATGGGTACTTTATGAAGAACTTAACGCTTAAACTTTTCTTAAAGCAGACCTGATGCTCTCATCCGAGGTCGAAGACACGGAGTGGCCTTAAGGCTTTATCCGTTTCTTGTTGGCATTCTTCACGTGTTTTTCGAGCCAGGTGTCTTGCTCCCATAGCATGTGCATTATCGACTCACGGGCACGGTATCCATGACTTTCTGCCGGGAGCATGACCAGTCGCACTGTACTTCCATGCCCCTTTAGAGCCGCATAGAATCGCTCACTCTGCATCGGGTAGGTACCAGAATTGTTGTCTGCTTCTCCATGAATCAGCAGCAAGGGTTCCTTTATTTTATCGGCGTGCATAAAGGGACTCATGGTGTAATAGACGTCCGGCGCCTCCCAGTAGGTACGTTCTTCTGCCTGGAAACCAAATGGAGTGAGCGTGCGGTTGTAGGCACCGCTTCGGGCAATTCCCGCGGCAAAAAGATCGCTGTGCGCAAGTAGATTGGCCGTCATGAAGGCTCCGTAAGAATGTCCTCCCACACCTATTCGATTGCGGTCTGTGACCCCCATTTCGACAATCTTGTCAATGGCCGCAGATGCGCCTTGCACCAATTGTGTCGTAAACGTTTCATTCGGCTCCTCGTCTCCTTCTCCAATGATCGGCATGGCGAAATTGTCGAAAATAGCATAGCCTCGAGTGATCCAATATATTGGTGAACCGTAATAGAGCCTGAGGAATTCGTGGGGAGAATTGCGCACCTGGCTGGCGGCATCTTTGCTCTTAAATTCTCTGGGATAAGCCCACATCAACGTAGGCAAAGGCCCGTCGCGTTCGGCATCGTAGCCAGCCGGTAAATACAGTGTCCCCGTAAGGTCGACCCCGTCCTCTCGTTGGTATTTGATGAGTTCTTTCTTGATCCCTTTCAAAGACTCATATGGATTTGGAAAATGCGTGATCTGCGTCAATTCATCCGTTTTCAAATTTCGGATGTGGAAATTGGGCTGCACTTCTCGCTGTTCTCTTCGCGTCAGTATTGTTCCAGCATCCTCATTCAGGAATCCAATGGGGATCTCGTAGGTGGGAGCCTCTGATCTCCACAATCGCTCGCTGGTTTTAGTTTCCATGTTAAATCGATCCACAAAAGGACGATTTCCCTCCGGCGAGGCGCCCATGCCCGTCAGATAAAGCTCTCCCCTTGCCGTTTGCAACAATACCGATCGGCCATATTGATTCCGGGTGGTCTGAAAACTGCCTGGATCGGTATATCGATCTTCATAGGAGCGATCAAAGAGCACCTCTTTTTCGGGCTCCGTTGCCGATGGATTGAATGCACTGACGATCTCCTGTCGAGTACTCCACCAATATTCATTAGCAATGGCCAGTGATTCGTCACCCCAATCGATGCCCGCATACCTCAAGGAGAATGTGATCGAAGCCTGAGCCTCGCTTGTAAAAGGAGCATCTAATAAGAAGAGCTGATCGCGAACAGCAGACTCCTTCTTGGGATCTCCACCGTCCTGCGCCTCCACCCAGTAGGCCATGGCGGGCCGATCAGCGCGCCAACCAAAACTTCGCGGGCCCGTTCGTACTGCATTAAACCCTTTGGGAATATTTTCCGCAGCCGGGATGTCCCCTAATCGGCGGACTTCTCTCCCATTTAGATCAAAAATGGCAACCTCCTGAGCAAAGCGATAGTAGGGCACAATGTAAGAGAAGGGCTTTTTGATGCGTGTCATCATAATGTACTGCCCATCTGGAGAGATGGACTGCCCCCAATTGATGCCGGGATCCAGCAGTGGGACTGTTGCACCTGATGCAACGTCCACAACGGCTGCCTGACTGGTGCTGTAGTAGCTAAACAGGTCCTCGTCGTGCGGATTTTTTAGAAGGTCCTGATAGGTTCTAACCGGAGCAGAACCCGTTTGATTTTCCTGAACGACTGGCCCTGTTGGAACCACGCTCTCGACAGGGGCCCCTCCCCTTCCCACAGGGATCTGCTTAATCAACAGTTTTTTAGAGTCGGGAAACCAAGCCAACGGAAGACCTGGCATGGCATCGTTGAGGTAAAAGACGCCCAACCTTTTTGCCTTGGCAGACGCTACGTCTACGACCCAAAGTTCCAATCCGTCTGTAGTCGTATGCGTACAGGCGATGTGGGCTCCATCGATGGACCAACTGACATTCTCCAAATGGGCCTCTTCAGGCAACCCCACTACTTCTCGTTCCGCCCCTTCGCCGACCGGAGCAAGGGTAAGTCCCACATAATAGCGGGATCGACTTCCTCCATTGGTCATGGGATTGATACGGAGGCCGCCAATCCGCAATTCCTTTTGCGAAACCTGCTCGATAGAAGGCATCGGTGGCACCCTCATCAGCAGCATTTGTTTCCTGTCCGGACTCAGACTGACACCGGGAGTCGGATCTGCTTCCACCAGATCGACCAGACTTTGGTCCGGAGTCTGATAGTTGACCGATTGGCCTTCAAGCATCGGTGTAGTAAGTACCAGGCAAAATGATATCAAAAGAATCGAACGCATATTTCATTAAAGTGAGGTTTACGAATACAGGAAAGGTACGGATTTGCACACGGTAAGAGGGGTTTCTATCTTGCGAACAAATCAGCTAACCATGGCAGGGAAGAAAGAGATCCTCAAAAAAATCAGAATTCTGATCACTCAAAAATATTCCTCTCCGGAGGAGGCATTTGCTTTCTTCGACAAGAAGAGTGAAGGTTCTCTCGGCAGGGAAGAACTCAAAGAACTCATTAGAGATGCGAAGGTCAGCAGGTTTCTATCCGGCATAGTGGCGGACAAAATGATCGATGGTCTGGATACCGATGGGGATGCACGTCTAAACTGGAAGGAGTTTAAGCAAGCCGTGAACGACCTGATGAAAGACGTCGCATGAAGCGTCTCGTCAATACCTGGCGAACGGCACTCAAGGTCCCCTTTGATCCAGCATTCAAAGCGGGAATGAGGGCAGGCGAGCGTGAACTGCAAAAGTCTCCTCTACGCACAGAGATCATCAATTTCTTACTGGCTCAGGTGCCGGGCGACACCCACTATTTGGAAATCGGGGTAGCCAACCCAGATCGAAATTTCAATCACATCCAAGCCACGTATAAGTACAGTGTGGATCCAGGTTTTGAATACCTGGCCAATCCGGTGGATTTTCAGCTGACCAGCGATGTATTTTTTCAGCAGTATGCCGCGGGCCAAATCCTGGAGGAGGTGGCTGGCTTTGATGTCATATTTATCGATGGTGGACACCTGGCAGCACAAGTAGACCGAGACATCACCAATGCACTGCAGCACCTTAAGGAGGGAGGCCTGCTGGTGATGCACGATTGCAATCCCCCCACCGCCTGGCACGCCCGTGAGTCTTATGCAGATCGACTCACTGCGGCCAGAGGCCAGTGGAATGGCACCACCTGGAAAGCCTTTCTTAAATGGCGCACCATGAAGCACGTTTCTTGCTGCTGCGTAGACACTGATTGGGGTATCGGGGTCATATCCCAAAGTCATCAGCTGGGACCCGCTTTGCAAGAGGATGCCAATCCCTTCTATGAGTATCACCTCTTGGAAGCGCAGCGGAAGGAACATCTCAACCTGGTATCCTTCGAAGAATTAAAAAAATTACTGCGCGCTTAAGCCGGTAAGCTCTCTAAACTAAGGACCGCACTGCATCTTCCTGAGGATGCATGCTCATTGCTTCTTTTCTCTAACTTGCTATGACTCAACGAACCAAATGGCGAGCCTTCTGCATCGGAAGCATGTACGGATCATGCAAACTATCTTCCTCCTTTGGGGGATAAATCTCATGCTCAATGGCCAAGAGCAGCCGAGTCGCTCTATCGACCTCCGAGATAGATCGCTTGGAGTGACTACTGCGATCACCAGTGACCAAGATGGATTCGTTTGGCTCTCAACCTCCCAAGGCCTGGTTCGGTACGATGGCACTAATTTTATCCCAGTTTTTGACCTGGTACGGAACATCCCCGAACTGCCCATACGGTTGCATTGCTTATTTGTCGACAGCAGAAACATCCTATGGATCTACAAATCGGATTTTGGCTTAGGAAGCATCGACTTGCAAACGTATCAATGGCAAAAACATGACGCCGTCCCGCCACAGCGTGGCACAAGCTTCTATTATTCAATACATGAAAATGAAGATGGCGACATCTTCCTTCCGCATCCAAAAGGATGTACGATCTACAGGCGAGTACAGGACTCATTCGATGTCAAGGAATGGGAAGGACTCGAACAGGGAGCACGATTCTTAGTAGGGATTCCTGGTCTCAAAGACGTCATTGTGGGCACATCTGATCAGGTTTTTCGGTACCACCCAGATACCGATGTGCTGCAGCCCTTGCCTGGTTTGCAGCTAGAAAACGGAATCATCGCAGACATTGAGATGGATGCGTATGGCAAGCTCTGGTTGTCCAATTGGTACAGTGGCCTAGCAGGCCTCATTCGGTACGATTTAGACAGCAACCGCATTAGCCAAATATTCTCTTCGGAAGTAAACGGTCCCAATTACATCACCAGCACAGACATCTGGCAAATCCTCCCGGATGATCAGGGGGTGTACTTGGCCACTAACTCTGCAGGTCTCTGGTTCTATGATTACGCCCGAGCACAAATGTTTAAGATGAAACGTCACTTAGCTCGTTTTGAGAATGACAATGACCAAGCACGAGCAGTGCACCGAGATCTTTTTGGCAGGCTTTGGATCGGCGGCTCGGTTGATGTGTACCGGGAAGTGTTATACCCCAAGTCGATGGATCATCTTTCCACCAATTCAGCAACACCGCTGCCTTCTAATAATCTATTTACAGTTGCCGCGCTTGACGAAAAGCAGCTGGCCTTCGGTTCAGATCAAGGTCTGTCCATTTTTGACATGCATACCGGGAGACTGGCATCTCGTCAATTTCCATTCTACAACGGGAATCGCTACAACAATCAGGTCAATCACGTCTTTATCTATGAGGGTCATCTTTGGGCGGGCACATGGTCCAGTCTGGTCAAATTGGATGAAGAGCTCCAAACCATCGAACGGTACATTACTTTTCGGAATGCCGGACAGAATCACCCTGCCCAAGAGTTGAGAGGAGAAATTGGTGCCGTGATGCGCTCAGCCGTTGACTCAGAGGGAAGTCTTTGGATCCTCAATAGTGCCGAACAAATTGTCTGCATTAGTGGCGCACCGCACGCACGTCAATCCGCCGTCTATACACCTGGTCCTGCCGAGGAAAGGGTACCATACCGCAGTCTAATCCATCATCCCTCACTTGGGATCTTGGCTACTACCCCTTCTAAACTCTGGCAGTATATCGATGACATTGGAGCATTTCAGTCACTTGAGGTCTTTGATTCCTCCCAGTTGGTGGCACACCAAAACACACAGCTGCACCTGGGTGTAGACCAGCAGCTCTATTTGCTAAACGGTTCGACCATGTTTCGCATAGATGCAAAAACCTTAAAAGCCACCCGACTGGGGGATGCCACAGACGTTACCGATCTGGACAACCTCATTGTAGATGGAGAGGGGATCGCCTGGATGACCGCTCAGGACGGCGCTGCCCGGTGGGATCTTCGCAGTGGCAGCATTATGCATCTGGATGCCGATCTATTTCTTTTCAGTGGTGCATTCAACCGCCTAATCAACGTCCATAAATCTGCATTAACGAACGATGGCGTTCTGTGTTTTGCTTCTAACAATGGTGCTGCCTATTTGGACACGCGGCTTTTCCAAATCAATACGGCTGCTCCCGAGTTGCGCTGGACTTCGTTAAAATCCCATGGCGAATCCGTCATTGATGGCCCGTTGCATCAGCAAAAAACAATAGTGCTACCCTATGCATACAACGATTTACATCTGGGTTACTCCATTTTAAATGACGCTGAACCGACAACACGTCTTTTCTCCTATCGCCTGGACCAAACTGATGAATGGGTCGATCTTGGATCCCAAACATCTTTATCTTTGCTGGGCTTAGCGCCGGGAAATTTCTTTATCGAACTCACTGCCACAACAGGAGATGGAAGCCATTCTATCACACCTTTGACATTGGGTTTGACCATACGCCCACCGTGGTATCGGTCGACCTTCGCATACCTGTCCTATCTGATGCTGGCCATGACCATAGGCTATGCCTTTTACCGTGCGCGACTTACTTCTTTCTTGGCAAAACAGGAGGCCTCAAGGATCCACGAACTCTCCACCTTTAAGAATCAATTTTTCACAAACATCAGTCACGAATTTCGGACCCCACTAACCGTAATCCAGGGCATGGCCAATAAGATCGCTCAGAATGCAGATGAATGGGCCCCACGTGGTTCGCGCCTTATCAAGCGCAATAGTCAAACGCTCCTTGGTCTGATCAATCAAATCCTTGAACTGGGCAAATTGGAACAAGGCATGCTGAAACGCAAACTAGTACAAGGCGACATCGTTGCATTCTTGCGTTACCTCTGCGCCAATTTTCGCTCTTATGCAGAGGATCAGGGACAGGAAATCGTTTTCAAATCGGATCACCCTAGACTGGTCATGGACTATGATGAGCACCACATTCAACGCATATGTACCAATTTGATCTCGAATGCGATCAAGTACTCGGACGAACCAGGAAGAATTACTTTTCGGGTTCTAGATCTTCCCGACTCGCTCGAGAAAAAGCTGATCTTCGAGGTCGAAGATCAGGGCGTAGGCATACAATCAGAGCAGATTGCGCACGTCTTTGATCGCTTTTATCGTGCATCGGAAGGAACCGAAATCGGAACGGGGGTTGGACTAGCCCTCACGCAGGAGTTGGTATTACTGGCTGGGGGCACCATCGAAGTCAATAGCGAAGTTGGCGTTGGAAGCACATTCAGGGTGGTTCTTCCTTTCCAGAGATCGGCCGAAACAACGCCTTCCTCATTTCATCCCACAGATTTAGAATCAGAGATCGCTGCCACAAAGTCCGCCACTCCATCCATTCAGGAAGGCCCCTTAGTCCTTTTGGTAGAAGATAATAATGATGTGGCAGAGTATGTTCGTATAACGCTGGAGGATTCCTATCAAGTCGTTCGTGCTGCTAATGGAAAAGTGGGGTTTGAGCAAGCTTGTGAGCGCATTCCCGATGTTATCATTTCGGATATCATGATGCCAATAATGAGTGGATTGGAGATGATCAGCCAGATAAGATCCGATGCTCGGGTCGATCACATCCCGGTGATCCTCCTCACTGCGAAAGCAGATGTAATGGACCGCATCGATGGCTTTGGTAGTGGAGCGGATGCGTATCTCGCCAAGCCATTTGAGGAAAGAGAATTGCTTGCCATCCTCAAGCGCATGATCCTACAACGTGATTTATGGAAAAAACGTTTTGCTTCAGTTGCCCCCGCCAGCCAGCCTCTATCTGCGGGATCTCCCACCAACCACAAGGCTGATCAGTTTCTAGAGCGTCTGTCTAAGATTATCCGGGATCATCTGCAGGACTCCACTTTTGGAGTTCCAGAACTAGCCGTGGAAGTCAACCTTTCTGGCAGACAACTGACCAGAAAAATGTCGGCTATTTGTGACCTGACTCCCAACCAGCTCATCCGTCATCTTCGCATTGAACGAGCCAAAGAATTGTTGTTGCAAGAGGACAAGAACATCAGCGAAGTTTCTTGGGAAGTAGGGTTTTCCAGTGCTCAATATTTCGCAACGGTCTTCAAGAAGGAAGTGGGGGTAAGTCCAAAGATCTTTGCAGGTGGCGACACCCACGTTGGTCGATCCTAAGTACACTGTCACTTTGTACTCGCACTTCATTATCGTCCCATATATTCCCAGTTCCGGGCCTCATGTCCCAAATTCAAACACTTCTGTCCCAATAATAGACGTCTTAGGAGAGTCACTCCTATAGCTTTGAAAAGACATCAAAGGAAAAGATGTTTTGCACGATGGCTTAAGATCTAAGTCCTTGCTGTAGCGGTCTGTCCAGAGGCAGTGTAAGTCCTGGCATGGAACCAATACCAGTGCACGAGGAAAGTAATAGCCCCTAAAAACCCAACACGGGTTTTGCTTGGAAGCATGGTGCTTATCACCATGCTTCCTCATTTCAGTTCACCTGGCCACCAAGAATCGCAATCAAGGATATGTAAAATAGGGGGATCTAAAACTAGCATAGCAGAAGATTCGGATGTCCTCATTGGAAACACTATCTTTGGCGCCCGATTTCTGGTTCAGAAGAGAACCACCACACCCACCCTCATTACTCCAAACCCGTCCTCACACACTTGCACACACCAACACCTGTCTGCCGATGGGCAGACTCACACCCAATCGGCGTGGTAGCTCAGCTGGTTAGAGCGCAGGATTCATAATCCTGAGGTCGGGAGTTCAAGTCTCCCCCACGCTACTCTAAATTTGATTTGGTGTTTCTTAGTTGCATCAACTCCCCAACCATTCAAGTCTAATCTTTACCTCTGTTTCCGCTATATCGTTCTCCCTACCAGCACCTTTATCCCTTTAAACAGGATTGGGCATGCATTCGTCCTACTTTCCGACCAAGCACCCAAGCCTCTGTAAACCTATTGGTCTTGGAGAACCCAAACCATACCCCTCAGAGTAGTATTGGACATAGGTCTTTGCAATATGAATCAGAGATCCATCCTATGTTCACGGTGCATGGCTCAGGAGCTCCTTGATTGCGAGAGATGGTTGGGTGGTCTTTCAGGTTCAACGCGAGGAGAATTAGAGAGACAGCTATCTGATGTATTCCCGGGTGAAGTTCTGATCACGTGCAGTTGACACATTATCAGCTTTTTAGGAAGAGTGTCTCAATATTGAACAAAGATGGCGCAAAATCGAACAACTCAGAAGGGTGCCTAATCTAGATTTGATTTGTGAAGTAATAAGCTTAAAACCAAATCTAGAAAACGATGAAAATTAAATCTCAAATCTTCAAGGCCCTACCGTGTTTTGCTACTATTCAGCAAGCCGGATGGCACATCTTCGCCTTCTTAGTGATGATGCTTTTGACATTACCCTCTGATGCTCAGGATCTAATCAATGATGGTTCGAAACACACCATATCATATAGTGGAACATACAAAGATCTTACGGTACCTAATGATCCGGCCATTACTAAAATTAAGTTTACGGTCCGTGGAGGTGATGGAGGGACTGCAAAGGTCTTCGACAACCCATTTGGTGAAAATGTATCCTTCAAGTCGAAGGGGGGACAAGGAGCTTTTACCTCTGTTACATTCTCAGTTGGTAGCACGGGGACCATACCGCTAGGTTCCACTGTCCGGTTTGTGGTTGGCGAAAAGGGCACTAACGGTTCGAGTGGTGCTGTTGTCGGTAGCGGCCTGGATTGGGGTAGTGGCGCTGGCGGAAGTGCGGTCCTTTACAAGGGGCCAAGCGACAATAGCTGGACCCTACTTGCAGTAGCCGGCGGTGGAGGCGGTGCCTATCAGGGTATGTTTAATTATGCTGCTGTAGATTCCCGCAATGGGCAAGGAGGCAGGTCTGGGACCGGGGGTGGCGATGGGAACGGAGACCTTGAAGTGGGGTCCGGCGGAACGAATGGAGATGGAGGAACTTCTCCAAGCGCCGTTCTAGGAGGCCCAGGTGGGGGAGCTCTTACACCGGGAAACGATGACTACACTTATGCGGGTGCAGCGGGTGGTGAT
>JAHQVP010000337.1 GCA_019634275.1 Saprospiraceae bacterium | reverse complement strand
GGGCATTCGCATCAACCTCGATAAAAAGGTCACCAAGTCAGTAGCCAGGTTGGTTTTTTCTGACCTGGGAAAAGTATTTGCCGGCTTGTTGGTTTCTGTAGTCCTGGTGTTTATCATCAAGTTGATGGCAGGGTAGTTTATGCAGGCAAGAGTACACGATTATTTAACGAAACATACGTTACAGTCTCACTATCCTTCGCGCCCCCAGAGGTCCGCCTGCATACTCATACAACTGCAGTAGAAATAGCCCTGGTGGCACGGATTCAAGGGAGATGGATGGAGTCTCAAGTGTGCCCTGCTTCAGCACTCCGCCAATGGATATGAGCTCGTACCTCACTCGCTTCTCGGGCAATCCTTCTATTGTGATCGATTCCGCTGTTGGATTTGGATAGCACGTCCAAGAAGGAGAAGCATCTGTAGAAGCACTCAGGATCAGGGCTTCGCAATCTTCTATCCCGGGTCGGTTAGAGAATATCTCCTCATTTTGAAAACAGCGCAAGATGTGGCTACGGACTGAATCCAGCTCTTGGAGCGTAACCCATGGAAGCAGAAATCCATGGAGATTTCCTACCCCTTCGGCTACGGTGTCAATGTACGATATCGTCTCTTCGTTGCGACTGGTCGAATATCGGATGATCCAGGTGCGGGCATCAAAACCCGCTAATTGTGTCCGACCAGTACCCAAGACCTCACATAGCATCTCCTTAGCAAAGCCATTCGCAGCGTTGGGAATCTTTACCGTCCATTGCTCTCCCGCAGAAGCACCAAAATCATAGAGCCGATAGGTTTGGTCCTCATTTGGCAAGCGGTAGCTGGTAGGATCACCGTAGTCAAAAGCAAATACCGGAATCGGCGGAACCTCGACAAGTTCCCCATTTCTTTCCCCAAGATAGGATTGATAGACGGTGATCTGTAGGCCTCCATTGGAATCTGCCTCGATGCGTGTATTTAATTTTGACACCCGAGATCCCGTCTCATCGGTAGTGGTATAGGTCCAAACCGACTCGGGACTGGCCCATTGTAAAGGACTAGGCAGTGGTGTACAGTCTTGATGTTGCTGAAACTTCAAAGACTCGGATTCGAAGCAAAGTAGGGAATACCCCTCTCCCCATCCATCCACCCAGGATTCAAAATAGGACCAGGGCCGAAGGTAACCACGCAACGGGCCAACACCCCTGACGAAAGTGTCGACCTCTGGTGAGATGCCAAAAATCCACGAGGAGTCTATGGCAGCAAAAGCATCCAGTTGGACATCGCCCATCGTCATGTAAAAAGTATCCAGAATCGTCCTGGTAATGGAATGATTATCGTAAGCATTGCTTATGGTCCAGGCCTCTCCCTCACCTGCTCCGAAATCCCATAGGATCTCAAAACGATCGCGCAAGGGCTCATATCGATAGATTTTTGCTTCCACTCGATTAAGGTATTCTGGCTCAAATTCTCCTCTAGTAATCCGATTGGTGATGAAAGAGTACTCTTCGTATCGTTTCTCCAAGACATGGCAAAGCCGATCCCTGATCAGGGTGTCGCCACCGGTCGAAACCACGGTGTACCCATTTGATCCAAAATTAGGTTTTGAATAATGCCAGGTCACCTGCTCGGTGCTCCAATCCAGTTGAGCGTGAAGACTCCCAAGACAAAGGAACGACAGCAACCCCAGAAAGTGTAATACTGACCATCGCACATGCATGACATAAAGGTAGCAGTAAGCCTACCCCGTGTCAAGCCCTACTTCGAATCCTTCATGTACTCCAGGGGTGGTTCCCGATCTCCCAGCAGCGCCTCATACTCAAAGCCATCGCCACGCCGATCGTCTAGTTCGGCTTGGGCTGCTTCGATAAGCGTAGCATCTGAGAATAAGTCCATTGCGGATAGCGCCAACGTTTTGGCTGCCACCATCATGCCCTTGTGTCCAATGCTCATGCCCCCGGCGGCGATGGCCTGCCAGGTATGTGCTACGGTCCCAGGCACCCACGTGGCGGCACTCATGGACGTTGTGGGCGTCACCCAACTGATATCGCCGACATCGGTTGATGCAAAGCCACCACGTGGCACTACGGTAAAGGGTCTAATTTCTGCCGCATCCTTTGGACCCAAATCGCCTGAAGGATAGGATTCCATGATCTTTTGGGCATAAAGACTCTCGGCGTCATTGTACACCACTCCTCCCACTTCGGTCAGATTTTTGTGCATCACTTCTGCTAGCGTGGCATTGACCATCTTATTGAAATATCCGGTGACAATTTCATAATCCATCGTGGTCTCTGTACCTTTTGCCGCAGCCTCCGCAATGTTGGTCACCCGATCAAACAGCTTGCGCACCTCAGGCATCGTAGGGTGCCGCAAGATGTAGTATACTTCTGAAAATTCCGGAACCACATTGGGAGCTGCTGCTCCCACCGTATTGGCGTAATGAATGCGCGTATCAGGGGTTACATGCTCCCTCATCAGATTGACCATGTGATTCATCGCCTCTACCGCATCCTGCGCGCTCCTACCTCGCCAGGGAGCCATCGCTGCATGAGCCGCTTCTCCATAAAATCGGTATTTGACCGAAATAATAGCAAGAGAAGATCGGGCCGATGCACTGTTGCTGTTGGCGGGATGCCAACTCAGTACCGCGTCCACATCATCAAAAAGCCCATCTCTCACCATAAATACCTTACCTCCTCCCCCTTCCTCTGCCGGTGTTCCAAAGAGCTTAATCGTACCGGGAGTACCGGTGTTGGACAGCCATTCCTTAATGGCAATGGCCGCCGCCACGGATCCTGTGCCGAAAAGGTGATGTCCGCAAGCATGTCCACTGCTGATGTCTTTGCGGGGAGTTCTGGTCGGATCAGCTGTCTGTGATACACCCGGAAGGGCATCAAACTCTGCCAGCAGACCAAGAGTTGGGCCACTAGTGCCATAGGTTGCTATAAAGGCAGTCTCCATACCTGCCTGGCCACGTTCCACCGTAAATCCAGCATCCTCTAAAGTGCCAGCGAGCAGAGCCGAGCTCTTTTCTTCCAAAAATCCCAATTCAGCCCAGTTCCAAATCTTGGTGGCCATCTGGATGTAATCAGATTTCTTGGCATCAAGCGATTGCATGACCTCATCTTTCGAGCTCTGTCCCACCGCCCACGCGGGTAAGATTCCAAGGGCAAAAACAACCAGGAAGTTGCGCATCATTATCATTTTTAAGTCATCATTCTATGGTCGATTGTTAGTCGACCTATATCATCACACCCCGTTGCAGCAATTTGTGGTCAATATTTCGCTGCGCCTTGTGGGATCGTTTGCAGAATCATTTGACGAATGTCTTCATTGGCGGTTTCTAAATCCTCTTTTCGGAGATACATCATATGCCCGCTGCGGTACCCTTTGAAACTCAACCGATCTTTCATCTTGCCACTGGGATCCAATTGCCACATCGTGTATTTAGCATTAAAGTAAGTGGTGGCACCATCATAGTAGCCAGATTGCACCATTACATTGAGGTAGGGATTTTGTGCCATCGCCTGCCTCAAATTTTCACCAGTCTCATCTCCACTACGATCCCAGGGTCGAACCGGTCCAAACATGTTGTATTTGACATCAGTAGTGAAGTTCAGTTCGTTGCGGAAATAGTGATTGATGGCAGGGGTAAACGAATGCAGCCAAGAGGTCAGTTCACTATTGAAATCAGGACGTTCTCCTGCTTCTTTCCGATCCAACCCCAGGTAGCGAGAGTCAAGTCGGCCAACGGTATAGCCGCTGCGTTCCCTCAAAAGGTCCTTCCAAAAGAATGAATAGGGAACGTCCAGATTATGCTGGAGTATCGTCTCTTTGTCCAACCCTGAGTACGTGGCTATTTTTGCGGCCAGGTCCTCCTTCTTGGCTTGGTCTAGAAATCCTCCACGAGCCATGGCAGGCATAAGCTCGGAAATAGCAAATTCCTCGACTTCTGGCAGCAAGTCCTCCAGATCCCGATTCTGCAGTTCGTTGTCAAGGGCTTTGTGATACCAGGCGGCCGCCGCAAAATAGGGCACTCGATTGGCAGAAGCGACCGGGCCGTCGCGATCAATGCCCAAGCCGGTTGGAGAGACCAATATCACCCCATTTAGATACATCCATTGTCGGTTCTGCAGTGCTAAGGCCAGTCCTGACACCCGTGTGGTTCCATAACTTTCACCAATAAGATATTTTGGCGACAACCATCGATTGTTACGCGTGACAAAGGTGTTGATCCAATCGGCCAGATAGGCAATATCGGCATTGACCCCGAAGAACATTTTAGTGTCGGTCTCCTTGTCCAAAATTCTCGAATACCCCGTGTTTACGGGATTGACAAATACAATGTCCGCCACATCCAAAATGGAATGAGGATTATCCTTCATGCCATACGGTTGGATGGGAAAGCCTTCATCATCAATCCGTAATACTCGTGGACCGGTGTAGGCAATGTGCATCCAAACGGAAGCCGATCCCGGGCCCCCATTAAAAGAGATCACCAATGGTCTTGTATCTCGGTCCTTGACTCCAGATCTTTCGTAATAGGTATACAGAAGTGAAGCCACCGCCTTACCATCTTTATCCCAAACGGGCTGGGTACCCACCGTCGCTGTATAGTCAATGCGTTCTCCTTTGATGGTGGCTTGATGAGTCGTGGTGATCATGGTGTCCGTGGGAAGCATGTTGGACTGTCCAACGCAATACGTGCAGAAAACCACCACGATACCATGGAGGAGGAAAAGCTTTTTCATTTTAATCAGAATTTTGGGCAAAGTAAAGAAATCAATAGGATCAGGTTTTACAGGTGCAATGGGCTGGTCGCATCGCGCTCCTTCCCTACTCCATCAAACCTATTCAGGCTGGCGCTGATCACCAGCCGATTCCGTAGTCTTCACCATAGTTACTGGCCCCTCCCCACATGGTGCCGTTCTCCCAGTCGAAATAGATGGCATTGATGGGACCTGAAGTGCGATCGCGTACTTGCAAGGTGTAACCCATCGCCCGAAGTGCCTTTCGAGTCCATGGCGGAGTTGATTCATGAATCAGCATCAATCCGGGCTTGACTGCATGCTGTCCAAATGAGCCCCGAAGCTGAAAAGAGTTCATATTAGGAGCCTCTACGGCTTCCTGAACATTCATATCAAACT
>JAHQVP010000336.1 GCA_019634275.1 Saprospiraceae bacterium | reverse complement strand
TTTGTCAATACGGTCTGGGACATCAAATTTATCACCATCGAAGATCGGACCTATGATCTCAACAACATTGAACACGGCATCATTCGAAAGCAGTTCGATGAACCGCGAATCCACTTTGCAGTCAATTGCGCAAGCTATTCGTGTCCTGCTTTGATGAATCGGGCTTATACGGCCGCCGATTTAAATGCGCAATTGGATCAGGCCGCAAGAAGGTTCATTAATGACCCCCTGCGCAATCAAACTGGCCGTTCTCCAGTGCAACTTTCTAAGATATTTTCATGGTTTTCAGGCGATTTCAAAAAGAAAATGTCCATCTCTGAGTACATCAATCAGTTTGCAGAAATCCCCATACCCGTGGATGCAAAGATTGAGTACCTAGACTATCGTTGGGATTTGAATGAGCAAGAGTGAGGATTGTATCTTAAGCTCAAGTGTGTGACACATGGCCAAATTTCAATTGACGCAAGTCGGGAAGCACAAGATTAAACTCACCAATCTAGACAAAGTGCTTTTTCCTGAAAGTGGGATCATTAAGGCAGAGCTGGTAAATTACTACTTGCAGATGTCTTCCACGATGCAGCGGTACATCAAGAACAGACCTTTGTCTCTCATTCGCTATCCAGATGGAATTGATCAGCATCAGTTTTTTCAGAAGGATAAGCCCCAATGGGCTCCCAAATGGATAGATACGGTAGCCCTTGGTAAGACCAAGAAGAAAGAATATATGCTGGCCAATAACGATGCCGTCATGGTCTTTCTAGCCAATCTGGCTTCCGTGGAATTTCACGTGACCCAGGATAAGGCTCCCAACAATGACATTCCTAACTTCTTCATTTTTGACCTCGATCCAGAGCCAGGACAGTCTTTCGAACAGATTAAAGACATCGCATATCGCCTCAGAGAGTTTGTGGATGCTCTGGGCTACCGATCCTTTGTAAAGACCAGTGGAGGGAAGGGCATCCATCTATTTATTCCTATCGAGCCAGTCTATGACTACGATACCATGTTTGCGGCGGTAGAAAGCATCGGAAAAGATTTTGTCCTTGCCAATCCCAAAGAGTGCACATTGAAAATCAAGAAAGAGGCAAGGAAAGGAAAAATGCTTATTGATATTTACCGTAATCGAGCGTCACAAACCATCATAGCTCCGTATTCCGTGCGAGGTCGGAAAGGAGGCCCTGTATCCATGCCGATGAGCTGGGAGCGATTGGAATCGGTAACGTCTCCAAATCAATTCCATCTGCGCAATGTGTACCAAATCGTAAAGGACGAAGGAGATGCGTGGGAGGGATTTGCGAGCTATGCCAGTTTTCTACACACGGACACTTCTAATCGTACGGCAGTTGAGGTGGTGCTTCCGGAATCCGAACATTACAAAACCCCCGCCCAATTGGAAGCCTATGCCAAAAAGCGTGATTTTGGGAAGACGCCTGAGCCTGCTCCCAGTGTGCTTACGACAGATGGCAATGCGTTTGTAGTGCATCGGCATCACGCTTCTTCTCTGCATTATGATTTACGACTAGAGAAAGACGGCACGCTTCTGTCTTGGGCTGTGCCCAAGGGCCTCCCACATAAACCAGGCATTAAGCGTTTGGCAGTCGAGACCGAGCCGCATCCTATCCAGTATTTGCAATTTGATGGCGAGATACCAAAAGGAGAGTATGGAGGTGGCATGATGTGGATATATGCAAGGGGTAAGTACGAGATCACCAAGGAAAAGAAGAATGGATTCTACTTTAGGCTCAGCAGTCCACAGCTAGAAGGAGAGTACCGGATGCACAACACTAAACCAAAGGAGTGGCTGTTAGAGCGTGTTGATCGAGATCTTATTCGAATTTTGGATGATCCCATGGCTCCCATGCTGGCTGATCAGGTCAAGACCATCCCAAGGGACGCTGACGACTATTTTTACGAGGTGAAGTGGGATGGCATTCGAGCCATTATTTCTGTAGAGGAAGGCCAAGTGATTATTCGCTCCCGCAATCAAAATGATCTTACTGCTCAGTTTCCAGAACTGTGCAATGTGCCTGCCTCCTTCCGCATTGCCAATGCAATATTCGATGGCGAAATCGTTTGCCTTGATGCAGAGGGAAGGCCTGATTTTAAGCGTGTGATTGGTCGAATGCACAGCAAAAACCCCGGACGGATTCAGACCGCATCCAGAAGTAATCCAGCCGTCTGTTACCTCTTTGATTGTTTGTATTTGGATGGTCGCTCCCTGCTTTCTGAGCCCATCGAACGCAGGAGAGCCTGGCTGAAGGACAGCATCAAAAAAGACAGCAGCTACCGAATGAGTGAGGATATGGCAGATGGGCAGGCACTTTATGAAGCTGCTCGAGGCATGCAGCTCGAAGGCATTATGGCCAAACGGAGAGGATCGAAATATGCGGCGGGTAAGCGATCTCGAGATTGGTTAAAGATAAAGTTCCGTCAGACGGATGAAGTGTACATCATCGGATTTACTGAGGGGCAAGGAGACCGTATAGATACCTTTGGAGCGTTGCACCTCGCAGAAATTTCGGGACCTCACCTCTACTACCGCGGCAAAGTGGGTACCGGTTTTGATGGTGCCAAAATGAAGGAAATTCGGGCGATGTTGGACCAGGTAGAGCGAAGTAAGAAGCCTTTTGCAGATAAAACACCAGATGATGCTGTGTCCACCTGGATTGAGCCCACTATTTCCTGTATTATTGAGTATGCCAGCCTCACAAAGAATGGAACTTATCGGGAGCCGGTATTCCAATCCATTCGCTCGATCTAGGACGATAAAACCTTGGTATAGAATTTGATGTACATGTTTTAAATATCGAATGTCATGAGAGCTATTTGGAAAGGACATATCCGTTTTTCGTTGGTCACCATACCCATTCGCATGTATAGTGCTATTGAGAAGTCACGGTCCATCAGTTTTCGTCAATTGCATAAAGAAGACAATGGCCCAGTAGGGTATGTGAAAACCTGCAAGGTATGTGACGAAGCCCTAAAGCCTGGAGACATCCAGAAAGGATATGAATACGAACCGGACCAATATGTGATCATTGGCGAGGAAGATCTCGACAAAGTAAAACTGAAAAGTACCAAGGTCATCGAAATAGATGCTTTTGTCGATGCAGAAGAGGTTAATCCAGCACTGTTTGATACTCCTTACTTTGCAGGCCCTGATGGCGAAGTGGCAACCAAAGCCTACTCCTTGCTTTGTGAGACGCTGAAGAATACCAATAAATTGGCCATTGGTAAAGTTGTGTTGAGAGAAAGAGAAAGTGTGGTGCTGATTGCTCCCCTGGATGCCGGATTGGTCATGTACAAGCTGCGCTTCCCAGAAGAGCTGCGTAACATTGGCAATGTTCCCAATGTCGGACATGTGGAGACCGATGAGGCCCAGCTCAAGCTAGCCGAGACGCTTGTGGCTTCCATGGAAAAGTCTTTTGAAGACTTGGTCCTGGAGGATAAGTATACCAATGCGGTCATGGAGATTATCGAAGCCAAGATTGCCGGTAAAGAGGTGGTCACACTGACAGAAGAAGAAGCTCCTATTGTTGACATTATGACGGCACTACAGGCCAGTATTGAGCAGGCCAAGACCGACAAGAAGCCGCTTAAACAGGCAAAAGGGAAGCAGGCTGAAGGAGATCAAGCAAAGACCGCCTAGTAGGCCTGAGTAAAAGAACAGAAGGTTACGTTATCGTTTGGTCAGAAAGAACTGAGCGCTACAGCTTGCGTTTGAGGGACACGAAAAGCAACAACTTTTCGGCTGCCCGTTTTTCCTCCTCCCCGCAGTACAGAAGATAGCGTTCCAAGTGAGATTCTGCATCTGTGTAGCGAGCCAGATCAATGTACGTCAAAGCCAAATTAAAAAGTGCATCCACTAGATCAGGCTGAATGGTTAGCGCAATCTCATAGTGGGCAGCTGCCAGCAAGTAATTCTGTACATCATAGTACATATTTGCCAGATTATAATGCGCTTCTACATGCCTGCTTTCGAGAGAAAGACAGCGGGTAAAGCAATCGATGGCTTTGCTGGTAGAGCCCATACGAGCATAGACGATGCCCATATTACAGAAAGCATCAACGGTGTGGTCATCATGGCTAATGGCTTGCTCATAATGATGGGCAGCTAGTTGATCGTCTTTGCCATCGAGCTCTAGAGCACGATAAAAATGACTGCCAGTTGTATTGGAAAGCGATCGTTGAGAAGAAGTGTGTCGGTCAAAAAGATTGAGCTGGCCGGCACTGCCCTTGAGGGAGCGCACCTTTTTAAATCCCAACTTCCTATTTCGGTCGGACCGATAGGGAATCACCTTAGCCATTCCTCTAAATTATTAATAAAAATCGTAATGTGATGCTTTTGGTCCAATTGGCACGTGGCCTTGGATTTTATGATAAAGCTAATCTCCGCTCAATCAGATATTCGGTGGTGTGGTAGCAAAAGCATAAATAAAGGCAATGGCTGTCAGTCCCAGTCCAATCATAAAGATGTTGTAGCAGATCCAGAGGTACTTGTACTTTTTACCCAGGACGAGTCCTAGATAGTACAAGTCCTTGCTAAGGGAGCTGTAAAGGAGACGCTCGTCGTTCATTAATTTGCCAATGCCCCATTCAAACTTGTCAATGGGCAGTTGCATGAAATTGCCAAAGAACAGCAAATTGAATTTGCTGGACAGAAATTTTTCGTCAGAGTATTTTGCCGAGGAGACCTTGGGTCTGGTAGATAGTGTGGCCATGATGATGGATATCATACATACCACGATCAACATGATGGTGGGAATGATAAGTCTCGGATTGGCGTCCAATTTTGGCGTCAAACTCGAGATTACAATAGAGAGCATGATGGCATTGATACTGAGCATGATGTTTGCCTTATTGTCGGCAATCCTGCTCAAGTTGTTGTGATTTCTAAGGGTCACCCGAAACATAGTCTCTACCCCTCGATCGGCACGCTTGGGGAAAATACGCTCGGGAGCATTGCTGTCCACATCGACATCAATCGATTGCTCCTCAAATTCGATCAAGCTTTGAAGCTGCTTCTGCAGCTTTAGGATGTTCTTTCGTTTCCTGCCATTGTACATGCTTTTTCCGACAGGTGACCTAAACTCATGTCGCTGTAAAAAGTCGAGATTGAGCTTGAGCCAGTGTTTTTCTTCGTATCGCTCTGGACCTTCGGTCTCCCACTCTGATCTCAAGAGCCCCAGCTTAGACATGTAAGACTTGGTGCCAATATGGTGCGTATCGGCATCTTTGATGATTTGCTCGAGCATCGTCTCGGGCAAGGTGTCCCGACGGGTCACCAGGATAAGCCTACGAACCAACTCAATGAAATCGGGCTCAGCTTGTGCTTCTGTTAGAAAATTGACCGCAAGCTCAGCAGAGCGTTCCTCATGATTTTCATGTCCACCTTGGCCATAGCCTAAGTCGTGAAACCACAGTGCTATCTCCATAGCAACGCGTTCTTCATTCGAAATGGGAATGTCTGCGCTGAGTTCTTTGGCTGCAGCAACCACTTCTTCGGTGTGGTAGACTGAATGAAAGACGTACTTAGCTGGCATCTCTGCCTTAAAGTAGTGTCTAGCGAATTCTTGCGCCTGCTTTCGTAGTTCCTTGAGCGTCATAGCCGGGTCGGTATGTTGGTTAAGGTAGGATTTTCCTCAAGAAGGTGGAAATATATGGATCTTAGCAAAACCACCATGCGCTTCATTGCTGATATACAGAATACCATCAGGATTAAAGGTGATGCCCTCTGGTTGTGGATGAATACTGCTGCTTAATTCTACTACGTCCAGCAATTTTCCTTCTTCAGAATACACGATCATGGCTTTCGCCGGAGATGAAATCACGTAGATATGGCCACTCACCGGATGTACTGCAATTCCTGAGGGGCTAAAAATGGGACTGACTTCCGGCCGTCCCAATTGCCTGCTGACTTCTTTATAGTCAATTGCTATAAAGGGAATGGAATCCAATTTTAGACTTTCTGGATCCAGGGCAAAGATCTTCCGGTTACGGTCTTTCTTTGATTTAGCGGACTTGCATGCAACCAGTAAGATGTTTTTTGAAGGCAGTGCCCCTAATCCTTCCACGTCGTAATCACTGTTCAGAAAGGTGTTTGCCGTACGTTTTTCATCGGTACTTTGACCCAGCTTCCAAACATCGAGATTTCCCTTGCTGTTTACCACAAACATTTCGCCATTAAACAGTTCCAATCCTTCGTAATCATCCGAACCACCAAATTTTGTGTCCGCCACAATATTGCCTGTGAGTGGATCGACCTGATAGACATGTCCCTTTTCATCTTGCACTGCTAAAAGACCAATCCCATCCAGCGCCATAGTTAGCCCACTTATCTCTGCTAGTTTTGTGCCCAAGGTGATGGTGCGTTCAGGGCTATTGACCTCATAGGCATACTCTGTATCGTTAATTTTTATGCCCTCTAGTGCCTTACTTTTTTCCGTCGCTGCAGCTGTGGCACACCGCTGCAACGGTATGAATGCCATCAGGAAAGCACCGATAACAATTGCGATCAAGAGAAATTTTCGTGGTGACATGGCTTATTTAACGCTGAATCGAGGGAAAATCAAGGCAGAAAGTGGATTTAACTGAAACTTAATTGAAAATTACGCGATTAACACCTATTCAACCGTCTAAAGAGGTGTAATAATTGCATTAGCAGAGATTAAAGTGGCAAAACAGCAACAAATACCAGCTCTTGCTTCGATTAAGAAGGCAAAGCGACTTCTGGCTACTGCTCGTCAGCAGTTGTATCAGGAGCACCTGCCTTTTACGGTCCGTTTTAGCATGCAACCTCTTCTGCAGCAGTGGATGGACTCCCTGGATCGTGAAAACATACATCATGCACAGATTTTGACTTCTGTAGAGGATTATATCGACCAGCATCCTGATTTGCTTACACCTTATGATTCCGTGCAGGAGTTTCTCAGCAAACACGAAAACACGCATTTGGACTTTTTATTTGGGTCCGTGTTTCCTCCTGCGCTTTCGCGCAAGACCTTGGGCTATGTAGCTCCGGCCTTCCGATTTGAGCCTTTTTACATCACTTGGGGTATGTTCAACTTATTGGACAATCCAGAAACCGAAGTGGAGGTCGAACAGTATTCTGTCTTTCAGAACATCCCGTTCAGTGTACGCGCCTGTTTCATTATTCTCAACAAGGTTTATGATCTTGATCTGGACTACATCATGCCCTACATCTTTAAGGTGAAGTTTGGCAGAGATGCTACTCGACAGTACTACAAGGCGTCTTCCGTATTGGATTTTCTGGAGGTTAAGACGCACAAGCCACCACCAAAGATTTCTCAGGAGCAAGTGGATTTTCTACTGAAGAATCCCAAGGACGCTGACTTGTGGCTCTCGGTATTTTCGCCTGACACCTTTTACTTCGAGGGGCTCTTTGTCTCTGTGATGACAGAAGTAACTGACTTAGAAGCCATGTCGCGTTTGCGTCGCAGACTTTTGCAGCAAGACAGTCTTCTGCAGGAGCGAAGCATGCGATTGATCGAGGGCTTAACCAACATATACTTGAAGTTGCCCCATACCAAGATGGGCATCCAAGCGCTTGACTACCCTCAACGGCAAAGCATGATGGGCCGCTACCAGATCGGACAACCCCTGGTAACCGGCGTAGGCAGCCCCATTGGAGGTGAAAATATTGGGTCGTACTATGAGCAGGCCTGCGCGGAAAATCACATTAAGATCGTTTCGGATCTGCATGGCATAAAAGACCCGACTCCCATCGAGAGTGCTTTGATCACTGCTGGATATCGAAGTCTGATGCTGATTCCACTGCGGGATCAGAACAAAGAGATCATTGGACTGATCGAATTAGGGTCCACAAGGCCCTATGCTTATACCTATGTAAAGACCTTAAAGCTTAAGGAAATTCTGCCGTTGTTTGACTCTGCGATGGAAGACAACCGATCTTTTATCGAGAGTAGAATCCAGGCCGTCATCCAGAACCAATTCACCCACATCCACCCCACAGTTATGTGGAAGTTTGTCACTTCTGCTGTC
>JAHQVP010000335.1 GCA_019634275.1 Saprospiraceae bacterium | reverse complement strand
TCCTTGTTTTTCCAATACCGATAGATGTTGCGCATCACGGGATGTCCGACCAGCGGTATTTTAAAGGCGAGTTTAAGCTGGCCAGGATCCATCTTGCTTACGATGGTGTAGAGTTCGGCAGTCTTATCCTCTTCCGACATCTGACCAAAGCCGAAGCGTCCTGGATGTACAGTCAGATCAGCGAGCTCCTGGACGATCTGACCACAGGTAGGCACCAGATCTTCACTGCTGTGCATGGCCATGGCTCCAGCGCGGACGCGCTCCAGGGCTGCCTCCACTTTGGCTTCTTTTGCACGCGCCTCGGCTTTTTGCAAATCTTCGTATCGCCGATAGGCCAGATAGAAGGCATCTGTAAATCGCTGAAGAATCATCCTGGCCTCTTCCGTCCATGCCGATTCTTTGAATGCATACAAGCCGCCCGACGGATTCATTACACAGAGGTAGTAGTGTTCACATGTTGGGGTGATGGGATTGGCCACCTCATCCGGCAACTGAAAGTTCGAACTGGCAATGACCTTGTAATAGTCCTTTAGATCGCTGCCGCTCAACGTATAGCTAAATGGGGCTTGCGTGAGCCAATGCTGATAAATTCCATCCAACAATGGATGTCCCTCAAGGATCTCATCTCCTGTAACTTGTTCCTGCGTTTTACCCGCCGATAAGGTGGTCGTCCACATGTCTACCTGACGCGTTTCTTTGTCAATCAGCCCTATCCCACAGCGCATAGCATTGATCCCCAATCGATTCAACTCGGTAAAGACAGTCTCTGCTACCTTGCCCAGATCGTCGCTGTGTTGCATCGCCAGTGCCGTTGTTCTTACCAGCTCAAGTGAGACCTCCACTTCTGCTTCACGGGCCTGTTCCTCCGAGCGTTTGAGGTCTAAGAATCTTGTATAAGCTTGCTCAAAGGCAACGGCAAGACGCTTCATCACAGTCGATTCATCCCGGTTGAGCGGCAGGTTTTGGTACCTGATGAAGGCAATGCCAGTATGTTTTTGAATGGTCATGGCCAGCGAAAGCGAAGGAGCCCCAAGGATGAGTTGCTGTCGATCCTCAGGGACATCGTGCATGGAGTTTTTGAAAAAGTGCCTGAAGAATCGATTTTTATCTCCCTTCCCCATTTGCAGCGCAAAGTAGTCCTCCTCATGATCAAAGGCTTTTTGCCAGCGTTCAAAGATGGGATGCTTAAACGGTGGACATTTCAGCTGCATCGCATATTGTTGACCAGGTGCCGATGCCCAGATGTTGTAATTGCTCAACTGGTCGATAAACTCGTAGATATGTACCGCATGGATGGGGATACCCAATGTAGTGATCTGTTCCAAAATGGCATTGACCGTATTGATCAATTCTGAACTGTGGTGCATCGCCAGTGCAGTCGATCTGATGCGTTCCAGTGCCGCCTCAATTTGCGCCTCCCTAGCTTGCGCTTCTGCCTTTTGTAGATCTCGAAATCGGGTATAAACTTGCTCAAAACTCTTGCCAAAGCGGGTGAGGGTGGGCATGATCGATTCCAAATCTTGAGGCTGAAAGTTGAGAATGCCAATACCTCCAAATCCACTGAATACCTCTATGTTTTGTTGGTAGTCTGGCACCTGATTCGGTACTTCAAATGCACCTTCTGATCCTGCTTGCAAGGCACGATACCAAGCTAAGACCTCCTTTCCTCTGAACTCATAAACCGCGTTTTCATCGCCTCTTGACCATCGCTTATGGTTTTCGGACAGGGCTGGTACCGTCCTCCAATCAACCCGAAGTTGGATGGAGCTGATCCCGTCAGATGTTGGTCGAGTCAGCCATAAATCGATGGCCTCTTCATGGACAACATAGATGTAGCAGCTGGCTGATGGGATTCCCAATCCGTATAGTTCCTTATGTATGGAGGATACCACCTCATTGGCTTGAGACGAATTCTCCATGGCTATGGCCTTGTTGCGCACACGTTCGAGAGATGCTTCGATCAAGGCTTCACGGGCTCGGGCCTCGGCCATCTCCAGATCCAGATATCGTATATAGCTTTGCTCAAACACCTTGGCAAAGCGTTCAAGAATCGAATGTTCGTCATCCCTAAATGGGACTCCATTGAATCGCAACATCGTCAGCACGGTGTGTGGCGAGACCCAGCTCGATCGATAGTAATCACGGAGAGACTCCAGCAGGTCTTTTCTGGACTCCTCCGGACGTTGTGACCAGGCAGGGGTCGTAAAGAGGAATTGATACCAACGTCGGACTTGAGCCAAAGAGTAGGCTTCGATCTCGAGTCCTTTGCCCTCATGGATCACCTTGTACAGTCCGGTGTGCAATTCCCCGCGATAGTAAGGGAGGTGGCCCTTTCGTACGCCACTCAGTTTCGTATGCACCCACCCAATGATGTCTCTACTCTGATTTTCATTGCGAATGGTAATTACAGCACCATCAAGGTTTAGTCCCAGTTGATTTAGTTGGGCGTGTGTGATCGTTACTACTTTCTTAAGTTCCTCACTCTTGTGCATGGCCATAGAGGCCGATCGCACACGCTCTAAGGAGGCCTCGATTTGTGCTTCTCTGGCCTGAGCCTCTGCTTTTCTGAGGTCGAGGAATCGCGTATAGGCTTGACCAAACGCTCCGGCAAAGCGGATTAGAATCTCCCTGTGCTCCTCCTCTCTTTTATCAAAGGAGGAGATGCCTATGAATCCATACTCAAAGACGGCATCGGTTTCGAACAGCGTCTTGTCATGGTTTTTTAGAAGCGCTTTGTAGGAGCTGGTTTTCGTATAGCCCGTTACCTGAGACATCATCTCAGTATAGGCTTGTAGAGATCTTCCAGACCATTCGTTTTCGACGGAAGGCACCTGATCTCGCCAGGCCTTCATCATTTTTTCACTGTGTGCATAGTCACTGATCTGTTGGATAAGCGGATCGGGGTTGAAGGTTCCGCCGACATGAGTGTGCCAGGCATGCATTGTCTTCTCGTCATCCTGTATAATGGTAAACCATGTCCAACTGAGCGGCACGCCGAGGAGCTTCATTTGATCAAAAACTACTAAAGCTATTTCTGCCAAGGCCGTACTATCGTGCATGGCCATCGAAGCAGCCCGTACTCGTTCGAGCGCGGCCTCTATCTGAGCTTCCCGAGCCTGTGCTTCCGCTCTCTCGAGGTCCAAAAACCGAGTGTAAGACTGATCGAAGACTCTTGCAAATCGCTCGATGATCGATTGCTCTTGTGGTGTAAACGGCTCATCTCGATAACGACTACAAACGACAGACAGGTGGTGTGTGAAAAAAGCACATCTATGCCAGTGATCGAGATCAGCCACCAATTTCTTACGCGTTTGCGGAGCACCTTTTAAGTCAGATTTGGTAAAAGCATAGTTGAAGAATGTTCTTATTTCCTTTGTATCGAAATAGTCTACTGAAAGCACTGGCCTTACCCTTTTCGCTTTGCGGTATTTGGTTAGAACATTGCAGCGATAGTAGGGGATTCGGACCTTTCTGGGATACTCTTTTTGGGATCCTGTAGCAATCCAAAAATGCAGATCGTCCGATTCTTCTTCAAATACATCAATAAAACACTGATCTATGTTCAGGTTTAAAAATTGCAACTGAGTATAAATTTCAGTGATCACGTGATGGATATCTGCGCTCTTGTGCATGGCCATCGAGGCCGATCGCACGCGCTCTAAAGAAGCCTCAATTTTTGCTTCTCGAGCTTGTGCCTCGGCTTTTTGTAGGTCTAAAAAACGAGTGTAGGCCTGCTCAAATACTTTGGAAAACCGCTTGACAATATCCTGTTCGGCAGCGGTAGATTTTCGTGATTGCACCAAGCCAAGATTACCGTACTTGTGGTTGGCCTCGGTATGATGGATGTTTTCCAAGCCCATCTCTTCACGCATTTCAGAGGCGGTAGTGGTTCCTGAAATCTGATCGAGTCGATCAGCGTATTGCTTAACTGCCTCTGGCCCTTCGAAATCTAAAAAGACAAATTCTTCGCCTGCCTTCCATTTGTTGATTTCGTCTTGGAAGTATTCCATAGGCCATTGCTGGTAGAACACTTCAATTTTTGAGGCTGTAGAATGCCACTGATCGGCCACATGTCCTTCAAAATTGTAAATGCCGATGAAGGACAATGCGATGTCGATTTCCAATGCTTGAAACTGCTGAAATATGACCTCCACCACTTGGGCAAGCTCTTCGGTTTTGTGCATGGCCATGGAGGCGGACCGTACGCGCTCCAGAGCAGCTTCGATTTGGGCTTCTCTGGCTTGGGCTTCAACCTTCTTTAGATCGAGGTAGCGGATGTAGGCTTGCTCAAAAACTTTGTGAATTCGTTGAAGCAAGGAGATCTCATCCTCTGAGTATGCGTGCTCCGAAAAATTCCAGATGGTCAACAAGGAGTAATATTGGATAGCGGTGAGGCGGTTGATGCTTGGTGCCGCAAAGGTGCGCTTCTTTCTTTCTTCGGAAACCAACTCACCAAATTTTGAATGGTCGAAAACGTGCTGATACCAGGCATCTTTATCCGATTTTTCAATCCGGTCAGTAACATAAGATTTGGATCCTTGCACCACCTCACAATAGGATTGAAATATGGTATTGTCCACGTAGGGTATGACCACGGGATGTGGGAATTTTTCGCCGGGCAGCGCCGACCAGGCTGTAATTTGATCGAGGTTCTCTAGATCGGTGTTGATAATGGTGGAATCACTTTTGATGCCCAGGTTTTGAACTTGCTCAAGTACGATGGCTACCACCTTCATGAGATCCGAGCTGTCATGCATGGCTAACGAGGCAGCTCTTACTCTTTCGAGAGCAGCTTCGATTTTGGCTTCTCGTGCTTGGGTCTCGGCTGTCTTTAGATCTAGGAACCGTGTATAAGCCTGCTCAAAAACCCTTGCGAAACGTTGTAGTGTTATGGTCTTTGCAGCGGGCAATTCATGATCATCTGCATAATCAACAAATCCATACTTCATCGCTACGGAGGTGTACCACACTTCTTTTTGCCGCCTCATCGACTGCTTAACCTCCCTGGACAGTAATTTGAAATCCGTCTCTGATAGCAGATAGGAATCGAATTTTCGCTTTCGCTCCCCCTTAAGGTGAAGGGTGACCGTTGATTGATCCTTCCAGTTGGCCCACATCTTGCGGATCACGTGGTTCTTTCGGCCTCTTACGAAGTAGCTCGATTGATGCTCAGAATCAAGATTGTCAGCGGACCAATACTCAATTTGATTCGCATCCGAATGACATAAAGCAATGGACACAAACTGCGTGCTGAATCCCAACTTCCCCAATTGTTGATAGAGCACCAGCACGACATGACTCAATTGGTCGCTGCTTTGCATAGACAGGGATGCAGAACGGACGCGCTCCAGGGCCACCTCGATCTCTGCCTTTTGAGCCAGTTGCTCTGCCCTTTTCAGATCCAGAAACCGGACATAAGCCTGCTCAAAGACAGCACCTGCCTGGGTCAATATCTGACGGGACTCTTCTGTGAGTGGATTGGCCGCACTTCCGACAAGCCAACCAAATCGGTTAAAATGCATAGAGAAGTACCTCCCGTCAGATGACCGCAGCGTCTCAGGTGAGAAATCCATAAGAGCTCCCGGGACGTGCTTGCTCAGAAAAGCTCCATACGATCGGAGCTCTAAAGGCGCGAGCATTAGCTCCTCTTGCTTCACCTTTCCTGATTTCCACTTTTTAAACGCTGATGAAATGACATGATGTCCTTCTAATGGTAGAGCAGTAACTTGATCGAGATGTCCCACTCGTACACTCCACACCTCTGCCAAAGATTGCTGATCATCGACGATCAAAATGGATATTCGGTTGATTTCTGCTTGTAATGATTCAATGCTCTGATACAGCATCTGAGCAACTTGGTGCAAGTCCCGGCTGTGCTCCATCCTTATAATCTCTCTCTGTACCTGCTTGAAGGCACGCTCTAAGCGCAATGCCCTTTCGAGTGCTGCCACGCCTGCAGAAGGGGAGTCTCGATCTTCGAAATTAGTGCCTGATTCCTTGTTCATGTATAGAGCTATGGACCTGAGTGGTTTTCAAGTTATTGAAAATGGTGTTGTATTTGGTGGACTAGTGTTGCAAATTGCGGACTACATGGTGTGTCGCTTGTAAGTCATACGAACCGATTTACGCTAGTAATTTAGGCCATCAGCCAAATGGCATTGCAATCGACGATGAGACTCAAAATCCAAAACTATCATGCCCTACATCGTATAAATTGGTTCAGATTGGCAAGCTGTCGTTCGTCCATTTGAACGATGCCAAGAAATTTGTCACCAGCAACAATATTGAGTCACGAACGGAACTTTTCCATATTTCCTTACCTTATGGTAAGAAATAATAAAAAATGACTTCAAGACTGAGTTCGAAAGGTCAGTTGACGATACCTAAGAAAGTGCGTGAGCATTTAAAACTTAAACAAGGTGACAAGATCGGATTTAAGATTGATCATAAGGGGCGTGTGATTATGCAGATCAAGAATCGATCTATTTTCGAATTATGGGATATCATACCTAAAACAGATCGAACATATTCGATTGATGATATTAATGAAGCAATTGAACAAGGTTGGACTGACCGATGGCACAGATCGCAGTAGATTCGAATGTGCTTCTTCGCTTTATCCTCCGCGATGATGAACAACAGGCTCTTCTTGCTTCGAGTCTTTTTCGAAACAGATGTTCTGTAGATGCGCCAGCATTTGTTACTCTTATTACCTGCACGGAACTCGACTTCGTCTTGAGGAAATTTTACGAATGGGATAGAGGCCAAGTCTATGACCTTTTTAGTCATCTTTTGACCTTTGTGGAATTGGAATTCGAGGGAGAATTTCTCCTTGCTGCAATACTGGATCAGTATCGAAACAGCGGTGCAGATCTAGCTGATTTGCTCATCTCCCAGATCGCTAAACACCACGGTTGCACCACTACCTTCACTTTTGATAAAAAAGCTGCCAAAAGACCCGGATTCACTTTATTAAAATAGCGCGGCACTGTTAGAATTGATACCAGTAAATCCTTTCGATTGGTGCCGATATTCGTAAGCCAGCAATCTGGGTTAGGGTCTAAAAACTAAAAGGTCCAACGGACGGCCGCATTTCGGAACTGCACAAATTCGCTGCATCCTTGCGATCCAAATTTCTATCTTCTATGAAACAAAACGAAAATATATCATGAATACGCGCACACTTTTAGCAGGATTAATTGGGGGGCTGGCATATTGGATCATGGGATTTGTAATGTATGTCCTTTTATTGGCCAATTATTTTGGCCAACACCATGGTTCAGGTCTGAAGGATCCTTATGACATGTGGGCCATAGTGGTTGGATGCATTCTCTTCGGAATATTGCTGGCATATGTTTTCGATCGCTGGGCGAACATATCTACCTTGAAGAGCGGGGCAATAGCTGGTGCCACGCTTGGGCTATTGGCGCACCTGAGTTTCAATTTTATTCGATTTGGCGACAGTACGTTTTTTACGAGCCTTCCCCCAGCCATTCTAGATTCGGTGGTTCAAACTGTCATGTCAGCTGTAGGCGGTGCAGTGGCCGGACTGGTTTTGGGCAAGATGAAAAAGGAGTAATTATGGCCACCAGTCGTCCTAAGAGGTGTCTTTTTATAGTTGTTTTGCCAATCGTAGTTGTGAGTACAACATAGTGTGACCATCATTGAAGTGTCCTTACATATCCTGGTGGCGCTCCCAATAATTTTGAGCCTCGATGTCTTCGATGATGCTCAAATAATTGGCATATCGCAATTCGCTGATATCGCCAGATTCTAATTTTTCCCGAACGGCACAATGAGGTTCTTCACGATGGAGGCAGTCGTTGAATCGGCAATGTTTGGAAGCCAAAAATAATTCTCGAAAATTGTGCGCTACATCCATAGGCTCCAAGTTGTTAAAAGAAAGCGACTTAAATCCTGGTGTATCGATAATGTGTGAATCTGCTCCCACATCATACATCTGAGCGAACGTCGTGGTGTGCTGGCCCTTTCCACTAAAATCCGAAATGTCCATCGTGGATAAATCAAGTTCGGGATAAAGGGCATTGACCAGGGTGGATTTTCCCACACCGGACTGGCCACAGATCAAGGTCGTCTTTTGTTGCAGGATTGTCTCTAGTCTGTCCAAACCCTGATTTTCCTGTGCGGAGACCAAAAGCACTTCATATCCAATATCGGTGTAGATCTCATATAGTGCGGCAAAAGTATCCAGATCCTTCTCTCGATAAATATCCGCTTTCGAAAAAATTATTATGCTTGGAATGTCGTGAGGCTCCGTCATGAGCAAAAACCGATCGATTACTCCCTGTTTCAACTTTGGCTGTCGGATGGTAATAACGAGTATGGCTTGATCCACATTGGTCGCCAAAAGATGCAGTTGGTGCTTTTTTCTTGGTGACTGCCGCACGACATAATTTTCGCGTGGCAATATTTCCGTGATCAAGCCTGTATTTTCCACCTGATTTTCGATATGAAAATGGACGCGATCGCCTACTGCAACCGGGTTTGTCAAATTCATGCCATTCAACCTGAATTTACCGCGGATACGTGCTTGCAGTTCCTCTCCGTTTTCGGTTCGTAGAAGATACCAGCTGCCGGTACTCTTCACGACGGTAGCACGTGTACTTTGGTTCATATGCTTGACATGGTAGTCGCAGTGTGCACGGCATGTGCCAGTTCCTTGACCAGGAGTGGATCTCTCTCCAATGCGTTGCCAACCACAATCATATCCGCTCCTGCGCGAACATTAAGCGCCGCTTTCTCTGGCGTACTGATCCCTCCTCCAACAATGATAGGCACCTCTACGGCACCCGATACGGCTGCTATCATCTCCGCCGAAACAGGCGTAATGGCTCCGCTTCCTGCATCGAGGTAAATGGATTTAAGACCCAACATTTCCCCTGCAATCGCGGTGCAGACAGCAATGTCATCCTTATCGGATGGAATGGGTTGGGTATTGCTAATGTAGGATACTGTTGTAGGCACGCCGCCATCCACCAACATGTACCCACAAGAGATTATTTCCAGTGGACTCAGCTTGAGATAAGGCGCTGTGATGACATGTTTCCCAATCAAGAGTTCGGCGTTGCGGCCAGAAATTAGAGACAAAAACAATAAAGCATCCGCCCGATAACTCAACTGGTACGAATCCCCAGGAAAAAGAATCAAAGGAATGTCGCAGTGTTTCTTTATTTCTGACAGACAATCATCCAACACATTATTGACCAGAAGGCTTCCTCCAATCAAAAAATAATCAACCCCAGCTTCTTGGCTTAACATAGCCAGACGCTCCATGTTTTTTATGCGGGCACGATCGGGATCGATCAGCACCGCAAATTTTTTTTCACCTGATTCTTTGGCTCGAGTTAGTTCTTCCAACAATTGCATACGAGCACTGATTTGACGTGAAGATACCAAGAATTGAGCGTGGGTATGCAGCCAAATGTGCTTAGCACTTTCCGATTATCTTGAATTGCACCCCATTTCCGACCAGGATGGCTTATTGTGATGTCTCAAAGACTTGAGCTATCCGACCGGCCAGGATTTTCATATCAGCGTTGTCGATTTGCAACTTGGGTTGCGAGAAATTCATGTCTCCTATGCCGTTGATTGGGATCAAATGTACATGTGCATGCGGCACCTCCAAACCGATGACCGTCACTCCGATTCGCTCACAAGGAACCACTTGCTCCAGTGCCTTCGCTACCTTCTTAGCAAAAACCATCAGACTGCCGATCTCGAGATCTGTGAGGTTAAAGAGATAGTCTTCCTCTCGCTTTGGTATAACCAGCGTATGCCCCATGGCGACTGGACCAATATCCAGGAAAGCGAGAAAATCCTCCGATTCGGCAACGCGATGACAAGGAATTTCTCCGGACACTATGCGGCTAAATATGCTGGCCATTTACTCGATGGTAATGTTCATGATCTCAAACTGAATGCTGCCGCGAGGCGTCTGGACTTCTGCTATCTCGCCCACCTTTTTACCGAGGAGGCCTTCTCCCATAGGAGAAGATACCGAGATCTTCTTGGCTTTGAGGTCGGCTTCTGCTTCTGCTACCAGATGATACGTTGCTTCTCTGCCATTGGCCACATTCTTAATGGTGACTTTGGAAAGCACGGTGACCTGAGAGGCATCCAGCTGAGAGGCATCCAACACTCGAGCATTGGCCAGGGCCTTTTCCATCTCATTGATTTTCATTTCGAGCATTCCCTGAGCATCTTTTGCAGCGTCATACTCTGCATTTTCCGACAAGTCCCCCTTTTCCCGAGCTTCAGCAATGGCTCGGGCCACTTCGGCGCGACCATCTGATTTCATTGTTTCCAACTCTTTCTTCAGTCGTTCATAGCCATCAGGGGTCAGGTACGTATAATCTGCCATCTTTTTTCTTGAAAATTGAGTTTGCTAAAATTACTGGAATACGCAATGATGCACATGCACCCGTTTAAGACAAAACGATCTTGCGATTTCCCAATTCATGATTCAAAGATAGGGAATTAGGTGTGAGTGTGGGTGTGGGTGCGGGTGTGAGGACGGGTGTGAGCGTGAGGACGGGCGTGGGCGCGAGGACGGGAATGGAGCAGTGGATGAGTAAGGATACCTCAAGTGGATTCGTGTGACTTTGTGGGCAACGTCTTAAAAAGGAATTGCTAGAAGAGAGTCAGGCTTAAAGGTCAAATCGCACACTTAAATTGTGTGTGCCAGACCAGGGATTGGTTACACGGTATGCATAGTCCACACCAAACTTGCGTGTGGAGTTCTTCCCTAGTGGCACTTGAAAGGAAACCCCTAGGCTAAGTCCGGTGTAAACATTTTCATCTATTCCCTCAACCGTTTCTCCCAAGTCAATCTTATAGGCGCCCCGAAGCATAAACTGATCTTTGAAAGAATATTCTACTCCTCCTCCAAGGGCATCTCGCGAAAATGAGTTGGATGTGAAGTTACCCAATACAGTAATCCTATGTTTCGGATTTACATGGAAGTCATAGGATGCGCCGATGTTTAAGACAGAAGGCAATTCAAAACTTGCGCCTCTATGATCGAAAGATAAATCATAGTTGATGCTGCCGTCCGGGTTAGTTGTCCTAAAGGAGAGCCCTTCACCACCAAAAACCATGGGTGTGCCCACGTTGCGAAGCGATATGCCAAAGCGGAAATTATCTTGGGGACCCGTCACATATTGGACTCCAGCATCTAAGGCTATACCAGTAGCATTGAGGTCGGCGGTGGATTCAGAAATGACCCTTACGGTCATGCCGACAGAAACTTTATTTTCAAATTCATGGGCATAGGCCAAACCCAAATGAAAAAAATTGGGTGAGAATGTGCCCCCAGTGCCTTCAGGTTGATCGGTGGTGGTTACCGGAATGTCTCCAAAGTCGACAGCCATCAAACTTAATCCCAGTACTCCATCTTTGCCCATCCGTTGAGCCACTCCCACTGCATTAAGGTTGATGCCAGTGCCTTCTAAATAGCGGGCATTGCTAATCACTATTTGTGTCTTGGCCATCCTTACCAACCCTGCAACATTGAGCCGCATCGCCTCCAGCCCACTAATCAAAGATGTATTCTGTGTATGAAAGCCGGCACTGCGCGCCCACGGATTAAGCAGGAGTTCTGCAGCACCTGCTTCTCCCTGGCGGTCTGGATTACCAGCAAAACCGTCGAAAGAGCAGAAGCACAGCATGCAGCCCAGCAGGACTGAAACAACATTGGCTCTATATCTTAATCGACCCATCATAATCCCGCAGGGTCAAATTTTCGATTTATACCAAACCATTTTAAAGTGCGCTCCCCTAGCTCAAACCCATTGATGTTGATCAAGTAAACACCGCTTGCAATGGGTATACCACTGCCATTCTTAAGATCCCATTCCAGATCGGGAGTTACCTGTGTCTCCAAAATGCCGGGATTGGATCGATCTGACTGTGGTATCCCAGCCTCATCCCGCCTGTACTGTCTAATGAACTTGCCATCGAGGGAATATATAGTAACCACGCACTTGGGGGGGAGATTGGTGATCTTGACGGTAGTGGTAAACTGTGATGTCTCATAAGAGGAAAAAGCCAGATACGGATTGGGCACTACATTGACTGCGTCGAGGGCCGATTGGTCGCTTTTGGCAATGAGGTCTTCAGCACTCTTCTCAGCAATCGTAAACTGATAGCTGGGATGGGCTAGATTTTGATTCGTTCCCTCCGCCACTTGATAAGGATTGTCAACCCTAAGCTTGATGGTTAGATCGTTTGGAATCAATCCTTCTGCGTAGGTTGTCAATGAATTATCAGTGAAAGGAATCCCTGCCCATTTGACATCTCGAAGTGCATTGTATTTGCGGGTAAACAATTGGTCTTTGCCCAGTCTGCCTCTGAGGGCCTCACACTCGTCATATGGTTGATTGGTGATGTAGACATAGTGGTGCCCTGCGGTATGAAGTAAGCCAATGCTCGGTTGCGATACATTGACCGTAATGCGCTCGTCAGGATTCCACATCATATCTGCTCCAATCGCTTCTCCACTAGCCACCGTAGAAAAGAACTCTTCATTGTAGATCGAATTTTCACCAAAGAAGACATTGAGGCGTTCCCCCGACTCTACATCAATGGCATAGCCAGGAAACCAAGCCATGCCTTCGCCATCGCCATCGGGGTCGGGCAATCCATTCCCATCAGCATCTTCCTTGCCCACAGATGGCGCACTGCGCAGGTCAAAGTTCTTGCTGTTTCCTTCGGTGGCGAATCCTGCTCCTCCTTGGCCGGGAGGATCAAAAAAGTAGGGGTTGGCTGTTTCGACGACAATGCATCTGCTCCACAAAGTCTTGTCCCTAGTGAAGACGAGGTCAACATTATTAAGTTCCCTGACAAAGTTTCTGGTTTTCACAATGAGCATGCCAGCGGTCCTGTCTATCCAAGATGGGGACACATAAACGTTGTTTGGATCTACGCCAAATCGTGTCATGGTAAAAGGAACAATGCCTCCGAATGAAGACGAGAGCATCTGTCTAGGATCTGTTTCAAACTCCGCTTCTCCTTCTTCATTAAGGACAAAATCAAAGAGTGCATTGGTGCCATCAGCGACAAAGCTCAGCCAGGGGCTGGTCGGATCCTGGTATTCAAACCGCACTCCGATGGCTCCATTGGATTCTTGAGATCGATCACCCGTCTCTGGGCTTTGGCCAATAGAAAGCGAAAACCCATATTCGCCTACCACTTGCTCGTTAAGCAATTCGATGGTGGATTCGCTGGCGACCGTTTCCCCGCTTTCGAGCGCCGTGAGTACCCATCTTGCAGCAACATCAAGGGATTCATCATTAGGGTCAGAATCCACAAAATCTACCCGATAAGTGCCTTCTACAACGTCCAGTGGATTGATGATCTTAACTTCGATAGGACCAGAACCGTCTTCATAGTCAATAGTGCCATCAAACCCACCATTTAATATTCGCTCCGCCGTCTCTGCGGTCATATCGAGAAAATTAGACCCTGCACCCACACCATCCAGGCGTGCGATCGGGACTCCTTCTCCATAGCTTGTATTAAGGGTTTCGTACGAGAGTGGTCGTGGGATCGGAACGTAGGTTTGAATGTTGCGGCGACCTTCTAGATAGGGGCTTCGTTGGCCCACATTTAACTGAGAATCAAACGGATCAAACTCGTTAAATGCATAGGCCACCGTTGTGAAATAGTATTTCTTGTGATTGATCAACTTTCGATCTCCCGTTGCAAACTGATCCTCGGTAATTCTAAACGTCTTAGAAACCCCCTGATCAGCACCCATCACTTGAATTTCCGGTTCAAAAATCAATCGCCCCAATTCCGTGGGATGTGGTAATGATCTCCAGTTTACGAGCTGATCCACACCGTTTCTTACATCCGATTGGAAAATGAGTCTGGCCTTTTCAGGATTGTCCAGCTCCGCAGTAGATACCTCGGGACCATTAAGTTGAAAAACCTTGTAGCCTTCGAACTTATAGAGTCGCTCTTCTTCCGTCAGATCAGTTGGTGCTCGCAAATCCAGCTCCTGATACTCCTGCTGAAAATTATTGGAGTTCTCGTCGTTGGTCAGAATACAGATGAGCTCTCGATCCAGCTCGATGAAGTCCAAATCGGGCGCATCAGGACCATCGGTGATGTCAAAACAATTGTCAAAAAGGGCTTGGGCCGTTTCGTCCGCAAAAATGAGGGGATCAATATTTGGACAGGGGTAGTCGGTAATATCCGGCACCCAAACGACACCAATAATCAACTCATTAACCGCACCAGGATCTAGTCGAAAGGGGCCCGAGGCTTGAATCGTTCTCCGATCGCCAAATGCCAAATCTTCCGCACACATGGACCAAGCATTTCCGTCGTCCGGTCGTCCAGTAAAGGCATAGTCAATAGGAGCTCCACCCACATTGAATCCACTGCCCCCCTGCGAAAAGGGAGTGCCATCCTTCCAGGAACCGGACATGTAGTTGTAATACTCTTGTGCTACATCTGGGTCTGTTTGGGCATTTGGCCATTGCCCGACCCCGGCATTATTGAAATAGGTAAAGGAGGACATGCCAATTTCTTGACCAAACTCATCAAGTGGTCCTCGGAAGTAGTCTACCCCCAGGATAGGAACCTCCTCGCAGTAGGTTGGTGTGCCTTCACAATCACAGCCAGTCACTCCATCTACCCGGTCCTCATTATATACATATGCCAGGCTTCGAGCTGTATCACAACCTATATAATCATCCTGGCTACATCCTAGATCGGGGTCTACCCACATGGCAAAAAATGTAGAATCAATGCTCTGGGTTGCCCGATTGATCAACTTATACCGTTGAAAGGTC
>JAHQVP010000334.1 GCA_019634275.1 Saprospiraceae bacterium | reverse complement strand
GCAACTTTGGCAAGTCATCTTCTGCTCAATTCAGACCTGCGCGGAAACGTCCTCGATCTGCCCGACTACTTCCCCCATGGCGATGAGCCTAAGTTAAAGATGTTAGACTTGGTTATGATGACCCATGGGTGGCGTCGATTTGATTGGCAAGATGCCATTCAGTCACGGTATCCGTCACTGCGCTTTTTGCCGGAGAATGGATTTTCCTTTTATGGCCAGGTTGAACCCAACAAGAAAGTCAACAAACGTAAAAAAGCGGACGTTGCACTAAGTCTACTAGGCAAGAACTTTACGGTGCTTTCTGCCACAAGCGACTCACTAGGTCAGTTTGTCTTTCGTGATCTCGAATTAACAGACTCCTCAGGACTGGTTTTCCGGGCGCAGAAGCATGCACCACCATCTTCCAAGAAAAACAAGAGAAAAGAGAATCCACTGGCACAGGAGACACTCGACCTCGAGCTTCGCACATACATGGCCAAACCTCATTTACAGGACATCAGAGCGAGCAGCGGCTCAACCATGGATCGTCAAATTCAAACCGACTATGCTGAAATCATTCGGTACAACCGTACTGTAGATGAGCGCTACGCCAATGTCTGGTCCATAGATCTCGATGAAGTCGTCGTTAGTGAAGAAAAACTAGATCCGCATGTCGCATTTCATGAATCCAGCATCTTGTATGAAGAGCCCGACGATCGGGTCTTAATAAGTGAGTTCCCGACTGCCCTATCGTACACCAACATGTTCGATTTTATCCGAGGCAAGGTGACGGGAGTTGATGTAATTGGAACCTATCCTAGCAGAACCATCCGGATACGAGGAACCAATACCATTTTAGGCGACCCCAATGCCCGATTCCTGTTGGATGGAAGCCCAGTCACGGCAGAATTTCTAAATAACTATCCCATGGAGCGCATCGCCTTCATTGATGTAATTAAGAGCATGTCTCGATCCGTGGCGCTCGGGGGCAATCAATCAGGGATTGTAGCAGTATACTCCAAGTCTCCTCAGGGTGGTGAGGGTAAGGAAGTTCGGACCGATCTTATTTCCATCTCCCATCCTGGCTACCATTCGGCGAGTGAATACTATGTTCCTGCCCAGTCAGAGCTTACGGCAGCTTATCTTGATCATCGCACCAGTCTGCTTTGGGCTCCAGAACTGAATTGGAAGAATGGCCAGGCAGAAGCATTTTTCTACACCTCCAACCAGCAGACGGATTACCTCATCATCATAGAAGGAATGAGCGCCCAGGGAAAGGTATTTCAAGGCATCTCCTCATTTAAAGTGCGATAGCCTGATCGAAAAAACATCATCCCACTTTTACCAGGATTTTACCCAAGGCCTTGCGCTCGTCGACCCACCGCAGCGCTTCTCTGGATTCATCAAGAGAGAAGACCTTGCCAATATGAGGCTTCAGTTTCTTCGAAGCTATCCATTGGGCAAGTTGTTGATGATTGCGCGATGCCTGGGCTGGATAGTGCATGCAAAAAGAGCCCCAATACGCACCTACCAGCGAAGCCGATTTCAATAGAGGCAAGTTCAGAGGCAGTTTGGGGATATTTCCAGCCGTAAACCCAATGACCAAATGACGGCCTCCATAACCAAGTCGTCGAAAAGCTGCTTCCGAATAGTCGCCTCCGACGGGATCGTAGACCACATCTGCTCCTTTTCTACCTAAAAGGTTCTTGAGAGCAGCCGAAAGATCTTCCTCCTGATAATTGATGAGTTGTTCAGCTCCATACGCCTCGCAAAGAGCCAACTTCTCACTGGTAGAAGCACACGCAATGACTTTCGCACCCGCCAATACTCCTAATTCTACCGCCGCCAAACCTACACCGCCAGCGGCTCCGAGGACGACAAGGTGTTCGCCGGGTTGGATTGCAGCACGGTCCATAAGGGCATGGTATGAGGTCCCGTAGGTGACTAAAAAGGCCGCTGCTTCCGCATCCCCAATGGCATCGGGCAATTTTATCGCACGCTCAGCTTGCACGATGGTCCGTTCCGAAAAACCACCGGTCATGGCGTAAGATGCAATGCGATCTCCCGGGGCAAAATCGGACACTCCTGGCCCCACCTTTGTTACCACTCCCGATAATTCTGCACCCACCGCATAGGGCAAAGGCGGCCTTTGTTGATACAATCCTTTTACCATCAACACATCCGGAAAATTTACGGAGCCATACCGCACCTCTACCGCCAGCTCTCCGCTGGATGGCTCTGGTATTTCTAAAGAGGATATCTCTAAATCTTCCAAGGATCCCACACGCGAGCAGATCAAGCCTTTTGCCTTCATTTATTGTTTCTTTGTTCTCTAAGGTAGTGTTCTGACCATTGTACGACCAAAAGCAATGCGCAATCAAATAAAGGTATGAAGACAGCAAGTGAATTATTGGAAGTGATCGAATTGGAGCACATTGAGCGCAACATATTTCGGGGGCCCAGTCATGATGTGGGTTCGGGCAGAGTATTTGGTGGTCAAGTCCTGTCACAAGCGCTTCATGCTGCGATGCTCACTGTCGATCAAAGTCGATTTATGCACAGCATGCATGCCTATTTCATCTTGGCAGGGGACATGGAGGCTCCTATCGTTTATGAAGTAGACCGGACAAGGGACGGAGGCAGCTTTACCACTCGACGAGTCCGCGCCATCCAGCATGGCAGAGAGATATTCGTATCATCGATTTCGTTCCACAAGAAAGAGGACGGCCTTGATCATCAAATTGATATGAAGGAGGTGACTCCTCCGGAAGAACTGATGACCGACCAGGACATCTTGAAAAACTTTGGAGACGGCATGCCCGAAAGTCTAAAGCGTCTGATTCGTCCCAGACCCATTCTCTTCAAACCGACCGACCCTATGTCCTTTCTCAGGGATGAGAAGCTCCCGCCTCATCAGACCATCTGGTTTAAGGCAAGCGGAGAGGTGCCTGCAGATCAACGAATCCATAGAAGAATCCTGGCCTATGCGACGGACTATAATCTACTGGGAAGCGCCATCCTTCCCCATCGCGATCAAGTGGGCTTCCGAGATCTGATGATGGCATCGCTGGATCACGCCCTATGGATTCACGACGAGGTGCACATTGCCGATTGGCTGCTCTTCCAGTTGGAGAGTCCCTGGGCGGGAGCCGGACGTGGTTTTGCCCGGGGAAGCATCTTCAATCGAGAGGGAAAACTCCTTGCTTCTCTGGCACAAGAAGGGCTGATGCGAGTCAGACGCAAGTAGCGCATTGCCCAAATGTATTGAACAAGCACTATGGAAAACCAGGTGCACTTCGACCACTCTCCTTAAAGTGGTCTAACTTTTCTTTCAATTCCTTGACGATTTCCGGCCTTGCGCTGTACAGGTTCTTCGTTTCTCCGGGATCCTGCTGCAAGTCATACAATTGTCCAGGAGTGCCCGGATCGGTATTGGGAATTGCGAAGGGTTTCATCCCCCATTCTCCATCTTTCTCATAATTGTTTCCCCCGGATCCTGCGTGATCAAGATACTTCCAGTGACCTTTGCGAATGGATAGATCCAGGGAGATGGTCTGTTGGAGCATAAACTCTCTTACCGAACCCTCCTGCTGGCCACGCAGTACCGGCAACATATTGTAGCTGTCTTCAGCAGCATCTTGAGGCAACCTGGCCTCAACAATGGCGGCGCAGGTTGCCATAATATCCGTAAGGCTTATCAATTGATCGCTCTCGCTCCCGGCCGCGATGTGACCTGGCCATCGGACAATGAAGGGTGTACGGTGCCCTCCCTCCCATTGATCGCGTTTCACTCCCCTCCAGGGCCTCGCACCATCGTGATCATAGGATCTTCTCATGTCCAAGATGGTAGGCACCTCCGGCCCGTTATCACTGGCAAAGATGACCAATGTATTTTCGGTCAGTTCCAGTCGATCGAGTGCTTGCAGCAGCTCCCCAACTACATAGTCCATCTCAAAAATAAAGTCACCATGAGGTCCTGATGATGTAGCGCCCTTAAATCGGTCTGCTGGGAAGGAGGGCAGGTGCACGGCTTGCATCGAATGAAAAAGAAAAAAGGGCTTGTCTCCATGATTCTTCTGGTGGTCCTCCAGGAAAGCTACGCTCTTCTCTAAAAAGACCAGGTCTACCTCTTCATGATCAAAACCTTCCGCCACCCATCCTGGCCTGCAGTCGTTGCTGTACGGATGAGATGGCAGATTTCCCTTGTCCAATGGCTTAGTGGCAGGAATCGGAATCCGATCACCCTCTATATACGCATATAACCAATCGGTGGTAGGACAGCAGGCAGTCCCAAAAAACGCATCAAAGCCACGATGAATGGGAGCATCTACAATCGGCCGGGAATAATCAATTTGCTTTACCCCTTCGATTCCCCTTTCGGTAATGCGATTGCCCTCTGTATCAAAGAATGACATGCCCACATGCCACTTTCCCATCATGCCCGTCCGATAGCCACAATTACGAAGCATCTGAGGCAGAGTCAACCTCTCTTGCTCGATGAGACATGGACCACCCACTCCGACAAATACCCCTCGCATGCCCGTTCTAAACTGCATCCTACCGGTCAGAATGCTATACCGAGTTGGAGTACATACGGTAGAGGCACTATGAGCATCGGTAAAGCGCATGCCTTGAGATGCGAGCAAGTCCAGATTGGGGGTTGGGATTCGAGATGCGGGATTGTAACATGCTACATCTCCATAACCCAGATCATCTGCCAGTACCAAGAGAATGTTAGGTTGCTTTACGTGCTTGTCTTCTTTGGGTTGACAAGAATACAAGCTACACCCCAGAACCCAGAGGATGAGTAACAAGCTATGTGTTCGTGGCATGGAGGGTTCTTTTATTGATTTCTTTTAAACTTCTCTAATTTAGGGATAGACATGAAGTTCGCAGGTTTTGTCGACATCGCCAAGGATCGGGAAACGGTAGTTCGCCTATTCCGTGATCCTGCTCATCTTGGGGAGTATCAGGAAGGCTTCGTCAGAAAGGAAGCGCTGTCGGGCAAACCTGGAGCTGTCGGTGCCCGTTCAAGATTGCACTATGCATACAAGGATAGATCGATGGAATTAGAAGAGACGATCATCGAGAACAATCTCCCTGATCACTTTGCTGCTTTTTATTCCCACCAGCATATGGACAACACGATGCACTGCGAATTTGAGGCATTAGACGAGCACACAACCCGCTATCACTATGCCTTTGAGTATACCCGCATCAATTGGATCATGCCCAAACTCATGGCCATACTTTTTCCTTCGATGTATCGAAAACAAGGGGAAAAGTGGCAGCAGAATTTCAAGGAGTTTGTAGAGAACTGGACAACATAGTGCGAAAAGGTTCGGTAGCCACTATCGGCTTTTTTGCAGCAGGTCTTCTATTTGCTTATTCATCTCGGCAACACCATCCGAGAGATACTGAGCATAGGTTTCGATCTCTTTGTCTTCCAGATCGGGCACCTCAGACTTGACCTTTCGGGTCAACAAGGCCGCAAAGCCAGTGATGGATCGGAGGGGAGTCTTTAGGTCATGAGATACCAGGTAGGCATACTGTTCTAGTCTGCGATTGCTGTCTTCAAGTTTGGTCGTTTTGACCAGCAATTCTTGATTCATTTGTCCCAACTCCTGGACTTTTTCCTGATGCAACCTCAAATACTGCTTCATCCCACCATACACTTCCCAAATGAGCACCGAAGTACATCCAACCGACACGATAAAAATGAGGGTTTTGTCGTACCACTTTACCACGTCTGCATAGGGATTGATGAAGCTGCTCGTCAGATGGATGCTGAGCAGATACATCGCACAAACATAGATGCTCGAAAGCAACATAAACAGCCGAGACTCAAAAAATATGAAGATCATGAGAATGAAGTGTACAAACACATATTCAATGCGCAGCTCCGCTCCATAGAGAAAGGCGGTGGCCACCATGAGCGAAGGATAGAACATGGCCCAATATATTCTTGCCAGAAAGTGTTTCTTCTTAGCACTCAATACCAGAATAAGAATGGTCAAGAATAAGACCGTGCAAGCGATCCAGAAATCAGCTTCTCCTATGGAGCGTGCACTAAAAAAAGCGCAGAGGATGATGACAATGAGGGTCTGCTGATTAAGCATGCGAATCTTAATCCGTTCGATTGGATCTACGGAAGAACTGAGTCCCAGATTGGCAACCCAGCGAAAGGGATCGAGTATGCGCTCTACGAATTTCATGAGTGCAGATGGCCCTGGAAGATACGCAATTCCAATCCGATTCAAACCGGAGCAGGGATCAGAGCGTCCCTCCCGATCGCGTCCTACCGAGAGATATATTCAATATCCTACAAGTGGTCAACAGAAAAATCTTCGACGGTCAGGCTATTCGGACTCTTTAGCGTCTCCCCGGCCGCAGTCATTTTTGGCAACTCATATTGAAAGTAAAAGCGCATGGTCATGACCTTTCCTTCGTAAAACTCTTTCGAGTAGGTCATGGCATTACGCTCGATTGCCTGCTGAGCGACAACCGCCATTTTGAGCCATTGCCAAGCAATCACGAAGGTGCTAAAGAATTCGAAATAGATCGTGGCATCTGCGAGGTAGTGGTCAAAGTCGCCCTCCTCTGCATACTTAAGTAAGTGCCCTGTTACGAGCTGCACTTCCCCCATTCGCTCCTGGAGTTGACTTGCCTCCTGAGTCAAACCCGATTCATGCGCCAGACCAATGGTTTCCATCACCTCCTTGGCGAGCAATTGCATAGCCCTTCCGTTTTCCATTGGGATCTTTCTGCCCAGAAGATCCAAGGATTGGATTCCTGTCGTTCCCTCATAGATGGATGTAATCCGAATATCTCTGTAATACTGCTGTAGAATAAAGTCAGTGGTAAAACCATAGCCACCCAGTATCTGCAGGCCGTTGTCGATGCTCACTTTGCCCATTTCGGCCGGATAACTCTTCACGATCGGGGTCAACAACTCCAGTAGAAGATGGGCCTCTTCGGAGGCAGTTCCCTCCTCTACTGCGTGCAAGTCATCAAGCCTGCTGGCATGTAGGATTAGTGCAAGAGCCCCTTCCACAATAGACTTCTGTAAGAGCAACATGCGGCGCACATCAGGATGTTCGATGATGAGCACTTGTTCTTCACTCACATCCTTTACGCCTTTCTTATTGATCTTTCTGCCTTGGGGACGCTCCTTAGCATACTGCAGCGAGGCATAGTAGGCCGCTGTGGCCATGGATGTAGCAGCACATCCTACCGAAATGCGGGCCTCATTCATCATCTGAAACATGTATTTCAGTCCTCGGTTCGCTTCTCCAACCAGCCATCCTCTACAATTGCCATTTTCGCCATACACAAGATGCGTCGTACAATAGCCCTTCTGACCCATCTTCGGAAAGTCTGCAGCTGTGACCACATCGTTGTCTTCGAGTGTCCCCTCGGTTGTAATTCTCTTCTTGGGTACTACAAATAATGAGATGCCCTTTGTACCAGCAGGAGCACCTTGAATCCGCGCAAGGGTGAGATGCACGAAATTTTCGCAAAACTGATGATCTCCTCCGGATATGAAGATTTTCTGGCCTGAGATCGCATAACTGCCATCGTCAATGGGCACGGCTTCCGAAACGATGTCGCTCAGGGAGCTACCGGCCTGCGGTTCCGTTAGGGCCATCGTTCCTCCCCATTCTCCAGCTATCATTTTCGGAATGTATTGGGCTTTCAATTCCTCTGAACCAAAAGCACGAATCAGATTCGCTGCACCAGTAGTCAGCCCAGCATAACCGGTACTGTGGTTGTTTGCTGAATCCAGGATGTGTACCAGAGCATAGTTGTACAGCACAGGCAGCTGCATCCCACCTAATTCGTACTCAAATCCAGGTCCAATGAGACCGAGTTCCGCTGCCTTTTTAAGCACTTTCTCCATTTGGGGATGGATAAAAACCTGACCATCCTGGTAGTAGGCGGGCTTTTCATCCATCTCCTTGAAATAGGGGTACAATTCCTGATCGGCAAAGGCCTTCACGGCGTCTATCAAGATGTCTAATGATGTCCGATCGTAGTCGGCATAGCGTTCATATTTATTTAATTTGTCTCCCTCCAATACTTCGTAAAGAATAAACCGAAGGGTATCCAAATCCATATACTTGTCTGCCATTGCTTAAAAAGTTTTCCTAGAGGACATCGTCCCCTTTTAAGAATTCGATGGTGAGCAGCACACCCAACATCTTATCATTATTCCCCTCAAAGGTGAGATACAATTCTTGTAACCCTTGCGTGGGTTGCAAAGGAACGACATGCTGGTGAAATCCAAAATTTTTAGACTCGAAGTCAATGGTTAATCTACCCAGTTCGGGGCCATCTTCACTTCCCTTTCTGATTAAAATGGTTCCGCCATGTGCATGCTCTGGAGTAAGTGATACCCCCAGTTTAAGTGCTGATATTCCAGTCAGGTCCAAGGATCGGTAGCTGACCCAGCCATCATTCATGCATAAGACGATCTTATTCGAACCTAGGTTTTTTATGGTGAGTTGATTCAGTTGCTCCTCATTCAGTTCGAATGCAGATGCGACATCGCTGTCCTCTATGTCGGCAGCTGCCATTCTGGGGTGCACCAAGGTTACTACTTCTTGCACTTCAATAGGCGCTATTTCTCCACTCCCCTTATCGGTGTAACTCGCCATCAGGACGTATGAGCCCTGTTCTCCACTCTGTCCCGGATCAAAAACATAAGATCCGCGTGGAGGTAATCGGTCATCCTCAGTACGTTCGGAAATGGACAAAATATACTTGGTCATAAGTTCTGCTTCTTCTTTGCTCAATTGGGGATGGGCCGCCATGGCCTGTTCTCCCCAAACGCCCCCTCCACCATTGAGGATTTTGTCGGCTAGGTAAGGTACCGCATCGCTTTGATCACGATACTTCTGCGCTACTTGCAAATAACTTGGTCCTACCGACTTGGCATTGCTCAGATGACAAGCCCGACAATCAGATCCTTGTATGAGTTCTTTTCCTGTCAAAAACTTTGAGTTTTCGGCCAATTCTTGATGACCCAGCGAAATCATGTTGATGTCCTTTCCCTGCGGCAGATAATTGATGCTGAGGGCGACTGCCTCCTCACTGATCCCTTCACCAACGCTGCCATCTTCTTTGTCTTCGACCTGCACAACATATCGCAGCTCTTCCCCAGGCCAATAAAAACTCTCGTTGCCTGCAATGTCAATCTTCATCCTTGGAGGGTCATTACCCGCACCGATGTTCAGATTTGTGGTGGACTGGTTTCCTTCCTGATCCGTTACCTGCAATGCGACTTTGTATGTACCCGGTTCTTGAAATGTATGCATTGGATCGACTTGATTACTTGACTGCCCATCACCAAAATCCCAGCGATACGTCAATTCATCTCCGTCCGGGTCTACACTATTGGATCCTTCGAATTGTACCGTAAAGGGCACAGAACCTGCATCTGCCGAAGCTATGGCATGCGCTACGGGAGTCCGGTTTCCGCCTTGATACTGAATATGGACCAAGCGTGCGTCCTTGTTGCGTTTAAACCATGCTGTCCCATACTCCAACATGTAAAAATCACCTTGAGGCCCCATAATAATGTCGTTTGGGTTACTGAACTTATGGCTGGGCATAAAGCGCTCCATGTCGACAAAGTTGCCTTGCTCATCCATGGTTACGGCCATGATCCATCCTCGTATCCAATCGTAAGTAAACAGTTTGCCGTCGTAGTAATTAGGGAAGCGCGCCTCGCTATCTGGATAAGCATCAGCATAAAACACCGGGCCCGCCATGGCATTCCTTCCCCCTGTTCCGACCAATGGAAACTCTTTCGACTCAGCATAGGGATAGTAAATAAAGGCCGGCTGGGCAGGAGGCAACTCCCTTGCTCCCGTATTGTTGGGAGAGTTATTGATCGGCAACTCGGCATCATAGGGATCCAGCGAGGTCTTGGTGGCAAAGTCATATTCGTGATAGGCTTTGTTGTTTCCTACGAAATAAGGCCAACCAAAAAATCCCGCCTGACGCGCTTGATTTACTTCATCATGACCTCGAGGCCCCCGTCCGGTAGAATCCTTGCCAGCATCCGGGCCCACATCACCCCAATAGAGAAACCCGGTCTTCGAATCAATCGATATGCGGTACGGATTCCGACATCCCATGGCGTAAATCTCTGGACGCCCAACAGAACCGTCCTTGGGAAAAAGATTACCATCGGGTATGGTATACGTTCCATCTGGTTGAGGAGTGATTCGGCATACTTTTCCGCGGAGGTCCATCGTGTTAGATGAAGATTTCTGTGCGTCCCAGGCGCTTCTGCCAGGTCGCTCATCGCTGGGAGAATATCCATCAGATGCAAAAGGATTGGTGTCGTCACCAGCAGAGAACCATAGGTTACCATCAGGCCCAAATTCAACCGATCCCCCCGAATGGCAACACTCATCTCGCTGCGTCACGATCTCTAGCAGCACTTTCTCCGAATCCCGAACCAGCTTATCATCCACAAAATCAAATCGGGAGACGTGCTGTTTTGGCTCGTCTCCTAAAGGAGAATAGAAAACGTAAATCCAATGATTGTCGGCAAAGTTGGGATCAAGCGCGACCCCCAGCAGTCCATCTTCGAACTCCGTATGGATATCAAGATGGTCTACCGTTTCCAATTTTTCGCTTTCGGGGTCATAAATCTTGATGTCGCCCTTCCGCTCGACAAAAAGCAGTCGCCCATCAGGCAGCATATCCAATTCCATAGGCTCGTCCAGATCGTCTACCAGCACCACTTTCTCAAAACGATTCTCCGAAGGTACCACATGAGCACTGCGGTAATCCAATGTGCCATTGGAAGCCCACTGCATGCCTCCCCAAACGTGCTGTACAAAGTCGGCCTCTCTGAAGGACTCGGGTGTATGTCCTCCACCCGTGTACCAGCTCCTTCCACCATCAAATTCTTTGTACCACGCAATGGGATGGGGATCCCCGGTTGT
>JAHQVP010000333.1 GCA_019634275.1 Saprospiraceae bacterium | reverse complement strand
TGATGCCCTTCTTGACCATCTCTTCATTATAGATACTCTTTATGCCTTCGCTCACGCGGCTGTTCACCAATGCTTTAAGCTTATCCACCAATAGCGTCTTTAACTCGTTGAGCGCAATCGCATGGGAGTCTTCCAGTTTGTTCAACAAGGACTTCTCCTGAGCCTTCTTGGTCTTGTCCTTTTTAGCTCTGGCGAAAAGTTGCTTATCAATAACAACCCCCATTTTCGAAGGAGGGGCCTTCATCGAGGCATCCTTTACATCGCCGGCCTTATCACCGAAAATGGCCCGCAATAGCTTCTCTTCCGGTGTCGGATCAGACTCTCCCTTAGGGGTAATCTTTCCAATGAGGATATCCCCTTCTTTGACCCATGCGCCTACGCGAATAATGCCATTTTCGTCCAAATCCTTAGTGGCTTCTTCACTGACATTCGGAATGTCATTGGTGAGTTCCTCTTCGCCCAATTTTGTATCGCGCACATCGAGTTCGAAGTGCTCAATGTGAATCGAGGTAAAGATGTCTTCTCGCACGACCCGTTCAGATAGTACGATGGCATCTTCAAAATTGTACCCTTTCCAGGGCATAAAGGCCACCTTGAGGTTTTGGCCGAGGGCCAATTCTCCCTTCTCCGTGGCATAGCCGTCACACAAAATCATGCCGTGATGGACACGCTGGCCCTTGCGTACAATCGGTTTTAGATTAATGCAAGTACCTTGATTGGTACGACGAAACTTAATCAGATCATACGTCTTCATGTTGTCTTCAAAAGACACCAATTGATCCTCCTCCGTCCGGTCATATTTGATGATGATTTTATCTGCATCAACATATTCGATGATTCCCTCTCCTTCTGCATTGATCAACATTCGGGAGTCTTGCGCCACTGTGGCTTCCAGCCCTGTCCCCACAATGGGTGACGATGGTTTCAGCAATGGTACCGCTTGACGTTGCATGTTTGATCCCATCAGGGCTCGGTTTGCATCATCATTTTCTAAGAACGGAATCAGTGATGCAGACACGCCCACAATCTGATTAGGCGCTACATCCATGTACTCGATTTCCTCAGGTGCCAAGACAGGGAAGTCACCGTGCTCCCGACACTTGATTCGATCGGATTGAAATACTCCTTTCTTATCGACCTCGGCATTTGCCTGCGCGATCTTCTTAAAATCTTCTCCCTCTGCACTGAGATATTCTGCTTCTGATCGAATGTCCAGCTTCCCTTTCTTAACCCGACGGTATGGCGTTTCCAGGAATCCCATCTTATTCACCTTCGCGTGTACGCACAAGGTTGAGATGAGACCAATATTGGGTCCTTCCGGGGTCTCGATGGTACAAAGCCTACCATAGTGCGAATAGTGCACGTCACGTACCTCAAAGCCTGCTCTTTCACGTGATAGTCCACCTGGTCCTAGTGCCGAAATCCTTCGCTTGTGTGTGATCTCAGACAGTGGATTGGTTTGGTCCAGGAATTGAGAAAGCTGACTGGTTCCGAAGAAAGAATTGATCACTGAAGAAAGCGTTCTTGCATTAATCAAATCAATCGGCGTAAAGACTTCATTGTCACGGACGTTCATGCGTTCACGGATGGTACGTGCCATACGCGCCAGTCCGACTCCGAACTGGGCATACAATTGCTCTCCCACTGTGCGTACCCGTCGATTGCTGAGGTGATCGATGTCATCCAGCTCTGCTTTCTGATTGGTCAGACTGATCAGGTATGTGACAATGCGAATGATGTCTTCCTTTGTCAAGATTAGGGTCTCTTCGTCAATGTCCAAGCCTAATTTCCGGTTGATCTTATAGCGCCCAACTTCCCCCAGATTGTATCGCTTATCCGAGAAAAATAACTTGTCAATTATGCCACGAGCCGTTTCCTCATCTGGTGGATCGGTTCCTCTAAGTTGGCGATAGATGTGCTGTACAGCCTCTATCTCAGAGCTGGATACATCTTTTTGGAGCGTGTTGTAGATGATGGAATAATCTTCATCGATGTCTTCCTTTTGAAGGATGATGTCTTGAATTTCGGCTTCCAAAATGGCTTCAATGTTCTCCTCATCGAGCACGATGTCACGTTCAAGAATGATCTCATTGCGCTCAATGGATACAACCTCTCCGGTATCCTCATCAACGAAATCTTCTACCCATTTACGCAAAACTCTTGCGGCGAGTTTTCTGCCAATGGCCTTCTTGAGTTTGGCTTTGGTCACCTTAATCTCTTCAGACAGACCAAAGAGCTCGAGGATTTCTTTGTCGGAATCATATCCGATGGCTCTTAGCAGCGTTGTGACAGGAAATTTCTTCTTACGATCGATGTACGCGTACATCACAGAATTAATATCCGTTGCAAATTCCATCCAAGCCCCTTTGAAAGGAATGACTCGAGCGGAGTATATTTTTGTCCCGTTTGGGTGAAAGCTTTGCGAGAAAAATACGCCAGGAGAACGATGCAACTGCGATACGATAACGCGCTCTGCACCATTGATTACGAATGTCCCCTTGGGCGTCATGTATGGGATGTTTCCAAGAAATACATCCTGTACGATGGTCTGAAAATCTACATGTTCCTCGTCGTTACAGGAGAGCCTCAGCTTTGCCTTCAGTGGTACACTGTAGGTCAGGCCTCGTTGCATACACTCACTGATCGTATATCGAGGGGGATCAACAAAGTAATCCAGAAACTCCAGCACAAATATGTTACGCGCATCCGTGATGGGGAAATTTTCTTGAAAAACACGATACAATCCTTCGTTTCCTCGATTCTCAGGAGTTGTTTCCAACTGGAAAAACTCTTTGAAAGATTTGATCTGAATTTCGAGCAGATCAGGATAGTCGGAAGCCAGTGTAATCTTGCCAAAGTTTACTCTGGGGTTCTTGGATTTCTTCAATGCACTTTTGGCCATTCGAATTAATTTAGAAGTTGAAGATCCAGCCTGGATCAATTCGGCGTTCTTTAACGACGATAGGCTTGACCCGATTGAAATCGGATCAAGCCATAATCTGTTTGTTTATTTAGTGTAATGCTTCAGTGTAGCGTCGAAGTGAGAATTCAGTCTTACTTGAGTTCAACTTCGGCACCAACTGCCTCCAAAGCAGATTTTATGCTCTCTGCTTCATCTTTGGGAGCACCTTCCTTAATTGCAGAAGGAGCATTATCAACTAAATCTTTGGCGTCTTTCAAGCCGATGCCTAAGAGAGTTTTAACCTCTTTAACGACTTTTAGTTTAGACGCACCAGCAGAATTCAACATCACGTCAAACTCCGTTTTCTCTTCTGCTGCTCCTCCATCGCCTCCGGCAGCACCGGGAGCGGCTGCAACAGCAACAGCAGCAGCAGCTGGCTCGATGCCGTACTGCTCCTTAAGTACATCCTTCAACTCTTGTGCCTCCTTAATCGTAAGGCTTACGAGCTGTTCTGCTATAGCATTTATATCTGCCATTTCTAATGTTTTTAATTTTGATAGAATTTATTCAATCAATGTGCCGAAGCACATAGTGGAAGCCAAATTATTGTTCTTCGTCTTGTGCCGAAGTCGCTGACACTGCAGGAGGAGTCCAATCCTCGCTTCGATCGCCTAAGGCTGCAACTAAGCTGCCAATGGTAGATTCTCCGGAACTGATAGCTGAGACAACCCCTTGAATGGGCCCTTCCAGCAGAGAAATGATCTCTCCAATGAGTTCATCTTTTGATTTTAAGGCTGCTAGGTTATCTACTTGATCGTCGCCATGGTAGATACTGCTATCGATGTATGCTGCCTTAAGAATCGGTTTTTCATTGTCTTTGCGAAATTCCTTAATGATTTTCGCTGGCACATTAGCGGTCTCGGTAAACAAAATAGCAGTAGGGCCTTTCAAGGCACCGAACAACTCGCCGAAATTTCGATCTGCGTCCAGTGTTTCCATTGCCTTAATTGCCAAAGTGTTTTTTACCACTTTCATTTCTACCCCTTTCTCAAAACACAAACCTCTAAGCTTATTGACTTGTGCAACAGAAAGCTCTGAAGAATCTGTGAGGTAGAAGAAGGGGCTTTTATCGAACTTCTTCGATAACCTCTTTACTTCTTTTCTTTTTTCCGTTCTGGTCATTTCCTTATTCTTCTAGTGAGGTTAGCTATGTTTTGGTTCCACTTTGACGCCCGGGCTCATGGTACTTGCCACCGTCACCGACTTCATGTACGTTCCCTTGCTTGAAGAAGGCTTCATTCGATTAAGGGTATCCAGCAGTTCCTGTGCATTGTCAGTAAGCTTATCGGCTGAAAATGACACACGACCAACCGGGGAATGGATGATCCCAAATTTGTCTACCCGAAAAGAAATTTTCCCGGATTTAACTTCCTTCACTGCGTTTGCTATATCCATCGTGACGGTACCCGTCTTAGGATTGGGCATGAGTCCTCGTGGTCCTAAAATCCTACCAATCTGGCCAACTTTTGCCATAACTGTAGGTGCGGCAATCACCACATCAAAATCCATCCAGCCTCCCTTGATTTTGGTCAGCAACTCATCAAGGCCTACATAATCAGCTCCTGCCTCAGTGGCCTCCGCCTCCTTGTCGGGTGTGCACAATACCAATACACGCTTGTCCTTTCCAGTCCCATGCGGGAGAGTCACGGATCCACGGATGGCCTGATCCGCTTTACGGGGATCTACCCCAAGACGGATATGGAGATCAACCGATGCATCAAATGATGCCGTATTGACTTCTTTTACTTTTGCCATCGCTTCATCTAAGGGGTACAAATGATCCCTATCGATAAGTTGTTCGACGGCCTTACGTTTCTTGCTTAATTTTGCCATAATAATTCGAGGTTCTGACGTCCCTTTTTAGAGAGACTCCCTACACAATTGTTTACTCTTCTTCGTCTGACCAGGGTTTTTCCCCGATCACATTAAGGCCCATGCTCCTTGCTGTGCCTGCCACCATCCTCATGGCTGATTCGATCTTAAATGCATTAAGATCAACCATCTTATCCTCTGCGATGGTGCGTACTTGATCCCAAGTCACCTTTCCCACTTTGACGCGGTTTGATTCCGGTGATCCCTTCTTAAGTTTTGATGCCTCCAGGAGCTGGACGGCTGCTGGGGGAGTCTTGAGAATAAAGTCAAACGACTTATCCTTATAGACCGTGATGACCACTGGGATAACTTTTCCCATCGAATCTTGCGTACGCCCATTGAAGCGCTTGCAAAATTCCATGATGTTTACCCCCTTAGCACCAAGTGCCGGGCCAACCGGTGGAGCAGGATTTGCCTGCCCTCCACGTACCTGCAGTTTTAGTTTAGTTTCGACCTCTTTAGCCATTCTTTCTGCTACGTTTGTTTCTCGACTTGCATGAAGTTTAGTTCCACTTCAGTTCCACGTCCGAAAATCTTTACAATTACCTTAAGCTTCTTCTTCTCTTCGTTGACCTCCTTGATGTCGCCCACAAAATTGTTAAAGGGTCCATCAATTACTTTCACTGTTTCTCCTTCGATGAATGGCTCGATCATGATCTCTTCACCATCCTGGGAATCATCTGCCTTGCCTAACATTCGGTTGGCCTCAGACTGTCTCATGGGAATCGGAGCGTTCCCTCCCAAAAAATTGATCACATTCGTCATTCCTGCGATCGACTGAATCATCTCCCCTGTCAGCTTCTCTGGCAGCGCTTCGACTAGGATGTATCCCGGAAGAATGTTTCGTTCTTGAATGACCTTCTTTCCGTTTCTGATTTTATACACCTTTTCCGTAGGGACTACCACCTGAGTAATGATATCACTCCATCCTGATCGTCGGACTTCCAGTTCAATCCGCTCCTTAAGCTTTCGTTCCTTGCCGCTGATGACCCGCAGTGAGTACCAGCGGCTGTCTTCGGATACGATGAGTTCCTCAGATTCCATAGATGAGATTCACTACTTGTTTTGAAACGGTATCCATCAAGAAGACAAGAAAAGCAATGATCAGAGAAGCAACCAATACCAGAATGGTACTGCTCTGTAGATTTGGCCAGGTGGGCCAGCTCACCTTATTTACCAGTTCGTTGTAGCTTTCTCTGATGCTGTTGACGATGCCTTCCATAATTCATCAATTTAATCCTTCAACCTCGATCTCTAAGCACGGGCAGAAGGACTTGAACCCTCAGCCTACGGTTTTGGAGACCGTCGCTCTACCAATTGAGCTATGCCCGTAATTGGGTGTGAGTGTGGGTGTGAGTGTGAGTGTGGTGGGTGTGAGAATTTGTATCACTCACACCCACTCCACTGTTATTTACTCGATAATTTCCGTAACCTGACCGGCACCTACGGTACGTCCGCCTTCGCGAATCGCAAATCGCAGTCCTTTCTCCATTGCAATGGAGTTAATCAGGGATACTTCCAAGGCAACGTTATCACCAGGCATCACCATCTCAATGTTCTCCGGCAACTTCACATCACCCGTTACATCAGTGGTACGGAAATAGAACTGAGGACGATATCCATTGAAGAATGGCGTATGACGACCACCTTCATCCTTTCCGAGGACATATACCTCACACTTAAATTTCTTATGCGGCTTTACAGAGCCCGGAGCACAGATAACCATACCTCGCTTGATGGCTTCCTTATCAATTCCTCTCAAGAGCAATCCAGCATTGTCACCAGCTTCACCCCGATCCAAAATCTTACGGAACATTTCTACTCCCGTTACTACTGAAGTCAATGGCTTTTCTCCTTCAGCCATCATACCTACAATCTCCACTCCATCACTGGTGTTAATTACACCGCGCTCGATTCGGCCTGTAGCAACCGTACCACGACCTGTAATGGAGAAAACATCTTCAATAGGCATCAGGAATGGTTTATCAACCAAACGCACAGGCTCTGGAATGTCAGCATCCACAGCTGCCATAAGATCTTTAATGGCTTGCTGAGCACCAGCGTCACCTTCCAATGCTTTCAGTGCAGAACCCTGGATAATAGAGATATTGTCTCCATCAAACTCATACTGATCAAGAAGTTCACGAACTTCCATTTCAACCAGTTCTAGCATTTCCTCATCATCTACAAGATCAACCTTGTTCATGAATACTACGATCTGTGGAACGCCTACCTGACGAGCCAGCAAGATGTGCTCTCTTGTCTGAGGCATGGGTCCGTCGGTAGCTGCAACTACCAGAATCGCACCATCCATCTGAGCAGCACCCGTAACCATATTCTTAACATAGTCAGCGTGACCAGGACAGTCAACGTGTGCGTAGTGGCGATTCGAAGTCTCGTATTCTACGTGAGCTGTATTTATCGTGATTCCTCGTTCTTTCTCTTCTGGAGCAGCATCGATCGAATCATAATCCATTTTCTCAGCCAAGCCGTCGCCGGACAGCACATACGTGATGGCAGCCGTCAGCGTGGTCTTACCGTGGTCAACGTGACCAATCGTACCTACATTCAGGTGCGGTTTATTCCTTTCAAAAGTTTCCTTTGCCATCGGACAGTAATTTTACGTTGTTAAGAAGTTACCTACTATAATTTAAAAACATCAATTCCCTATATCGGGTAAGACCAATGAGAAGCAAAAAGCCTCTGCCTGCCAGAGAAGGCTCAACCCTTATATGGAGTTGACATGGATAAATATTCTTTTCAAGCACTGCTTCAAACTTTTTCAAAGCATGGGAGCCAATGAAGGGATTTGAACCCCCGACCCCTTCCTTACCATGGAAGTGCTCTACCCCTGAGCTACATTGGCAACTGTGTGTGCGTGTGGGGATAAGTGTGAGTGTATGACGAATGAAGTTCACAATACATACTTCAATCGATCAGTTTGCCAATTTTCAAACAATCAACAGGGACAATTCCGAACTTTTTCGGTCAAATGAAACTCCCTGCATATCAGAGCGGGCGATGAGACTCGAACCCACGACCCTCAGCTTGGAAGGCTGATGCTCTACCAACTGAGCTACGCCCGCAATTAGGTGTGTGTGTGCGTGTGGTCAAACAGCTTCGCTGCTTGGTGTGTGCTTGAGGACGAGTGGTGTGACTTGTGCCTGGTGTGTGGTGGTCAATGCATTTTTTGTAGGAGTTTGGTTGGATCTCGTATCTGGTACGACAACACACTCTGCTCCTTACTCATCCTCACACCCCTGTCCACACTCACACTCACACCCAATCGTGGGGGCGGTAGGATTCGAACCTACTCAGTCGTAGACAACAGATTTACAGTCTGCCCCGGCTCTCCAACTCCGGCGCGCCCCCTCCTTTCAAAAATCCCTAACAAAGAATGCTAGGGAAGGTATATTCGTGTGAGCCGATGGAGGGACTCGAACCCCCGACCAGCTGATTACAAATCAGCTGCTCTACCAGCTGAGCTACATCGGCGTTACAAAAGAGCCTACAAAAGCTTTTACACAATCACTCACCTCAAGTATATCATTCTATCAAATAAAAGAACCACCCCAAACATTGCGTCATGATAACGATCTATTACCCTGAAAATCAATGCTTAAAGTAGTCTTTAGTCACACCCAAAAACTAGATTCGATCCCGATCTAAGGTGCAATTCAAGGACTTTTCCCCAAAAGCGTGTGCAAAGATATTATTTTTTATCGAATCTCGGAAGCCTATGCTTCAATGTACCAAAGGGAAATGTCGAAATTCGAAACTGGCTCAGAAAGTGGTACGAAGCCGTTGATCCCTGTCATCTTTTTTCTCGGCTAGACATCTGTTTGAGCAGGTTCGGAGCGCACCACGTACTCCAGGATCACACCGCATGTCGACACTACTCTGATCTTGGATGAGCCTGCTGATACGCTTCTTTTAGTTTTTCAATGTTTGAATGTGTATAGATCTGGGTTGCACCCAAAGAAGCATGCCCCAACAACTCCTTGATGGCATTGATGTCGGCACCTCCTGCAGACAAATGAGTGGCAAAGGAATGACGCAATACGTGCGGACTGCGCTTAGCCTTGGTAGTCACTGCACTCATCATGCTTGTGACTACGTTGTAGACGTACTTAGGATACAATGCTCTGCCCTTATCTGTCACGAAGAGAAAATCTGCACGTCCTTGCTCTTCAAAAAATGCATCGCGAAGACTTATGTATCGCTCCACCACCTCCTGAATGGAGGGATGTACGGGCAGCAGCCTTGACTTCCCCCCTTTGCCCATCACACTTAATGTCTGTCGGTAAGGATCAAAGTCATGGTCCTTCAACGTCAAGAGCTCATTTCTTCGGATACCCGTTGCATAGAGCAGTATCAAAATCAATTGATCACGAAGCGATGAAAAGTCTTCGGCGGGAGGTGCCAAAACCGACGCCATTTCTTTTTCTGAAAAGAAGTTTGCCAATCGTTTTGGAGTCTTGAGTGCAGTAATTGGGGTACAAGGATTGGCATTGATGTTTTGACGAACCAGGTGATACTTGAAGAACGAACGCAGGGTCGACAGTTTTCGATTGCTGCTACGAGGGCTCACCTTGCTTTGCCTAAGGTGCGCCACCCAGGATCTTACATGCTCATGTGTAATGTCCTCAAGTGCAAGTGCATCGTAGGTGATCGACAAGAAGTCGCAAAAATCGCGCAAATCTCCCCGATAGGCTTGGATGGTGTGTGCTGAATATCGCTTGCGGTTGGTCAAATGGTCAAGAAAATCTCGGATCGCCTTCTGCATTTATCACTAGGATCTATCTATCCTGCTCAAATATCACTCCAATTTTAGGTCGTCATTGTAACTCTCGATCGCATGCGTATAGAGCGTCTCGTTGTTTCTGCATGATAAAAGGACCTTTCTGCCATCTGCTAAGTCAAGCCAATCAATAAACTTAATGTTGCCCGGAATCGTCAAACAATAGTCAGGGCATGCACCGGCACTAAACCCATTACCATCGCTCAGTAAGACCAATCCCGTTCCTGCATCAAGCCTGGGTGTTTCCACTTCCATATTGTAAATGCATCCCGCGAGCACCAAATCTTCGAGTCCGTCGCCATTTAGATCAGCTGAGGTGCCGGTTAGCATCGGAAAAGTCTGGGCTTGGTATGGCAATGTCTCTGCCTCAAATCTCATGTCCCCTTTGTTATGTAAGAAGTGGGATTCAAACGTATTGACCTCTCTATGATAGGCCGTATGCAATCCATCTCCATAGATATCCTCCAATGAAGCATTGGCAAAAGCATCATAGCTGGGGAAGCGATCGGCAATGAACGGCATTTGTTCGGATGAACATTCTCGACCTCTCACAGGCACATATTTACCTTTGTAGGGATTCGCCAAGACAAGGTCAAGTGTTCCTGTAGAATCAAAGTCCTCGGCATATATTTGAAAGGGTGCGTCAACCGTTGCTGTAAATTTCGAATTCAACCCCATATTGCCCACTGCCAGATCTTGTAAGCCATCCCCGTCCATATCGCAGACCGTGACCGACATCCACATGCCTCTAAGGTGATCAAAATCAGTAGCTACGCGTCGAAGACGTGCTCCATCATTCTTAAAGATCCCAATGGTGGTCCATTCTCCTACGACCACCAAATCCACTCGGCCATCTTGGTCCAGATCTACCGCAGCAATGTCATTTACGATGCCAAAATCCTCGAAATCAGGCGCCCACTTTTGAGTTGCATTGACTAAGGTACCCTGCTCATTTATCCATATCTGAGATGGAGCCGATACGGGATAGCCCTGTGGCTGGATGCGGTTTCCAACCACGAGGTCGCTGTCACCATCCCCATCAAGATCTACAGCTACGACGCATTTTCCGCTGAAGCGAGCTTGCAATGCATCTTCCGTCCGCCTAAAAACTCCCCCGTCATTGACATATAGACGGTCCTGATACCGTGGATCGCCTTCAGGAAATGCATTTCCACCTGTCACCACAAACAAGTCCTGATCCCCATCTCCTTCCAAATCAAAGAAGGCAGCCGACACATCTTCGGAGGCAAAGTCCTTTTCAAATTGTGGCTGTCGGGATTTGACGTATGCCCCATCTTCTTTTTGCAGATATAGCGAGGAAGATTGACCGGCAGCACCTGTTAGAAACAGGTCACTCATTCCATCTCCGTTTACATCAGCCGTAGCAAAACTAGGCCCCAAAGTCGACTGCTTATAAGGCAACAGTACCTCCTGCTGATAATCGTCATACTCGTTCTCCTGATGATTAAAATCCAACCCATGAGCCAAAGGAGTCGTGGGTCTGATCACTTTTGATCTACGCCTTGCCTTAGATGGTCGGTCCGTGAACTCATTTTCTCGGATGAGAATGCGACCGTTTATCTTGGGCTTATGTTGGGTAACTTTACCCTTACCGGGAATGACAACTTCTAATGAATCCAGCGACGATGTAGTCAGGCCAAAAGTTGCTTTGGGCTCTGTCGACGACATATATCCTCGCGTTCGCCTCACCTCCCTCACCTGCTGTTTTCCTCCCGACCAGAGCCTGACCACTGGCAAAAGATCCTGCAGCGCAGATTCGAATTCCACCACCAGGAAGGAACCTCCCTTTCTTGCAGTATGACTTTCATAAACCAAAGCTTCCTGATCGATATTGCTCAAGGCCAGATCCAGATCTCCATCGCCATCCAAGTCTACACTAATGGCTCCATTCGAGAATGTACTTTCGCGCAGCCCAATGGCTTCTCCTTTCTCCCTAAACTGCAGGCTATTCTGATTCTCGAAATAGAGATTTGGGAGTGTCTCGGAAGGCATAGACTGGTAAAGTTGCTCTTTGACGGCTAGCGGAACCTTGCCGTTGTACTTCTGTTTGGCTGCGACCACCCGCAACTTAAAGTCGTTGTCTAAAGCATACCGTCGATAACCATTGGTCACGATTATATCGGCATCTCCATCCCAGTCAAAGTCTTCGACAATGGGTGCCCAACTCCAATCCGTCTTTGCTAGTCCTGCTTGGTGTGCCACATTATTAAACCTCCCAGCACCATCATTAAGTTGGAGGGTGTTGAACATGTACTGATGCGGCATGCCCAGTCCATCGACAAGCATACTGAATTGATCGCTGTCCATGGAGGCCATCAGCGTCTTGGCACGAACATGGTCTTTGGAAGCCATATCCACCACTACAATGTCCTGATGGCCGTCTCCGCTCATGTCGGCAAGGTCGGCCCCCATTCCAAAAAATGACATTTGCTTGAGGTGTACTCTTGATCGTTCTACAAAAGCGCCATTCTTGCGATTGATATATAGATGGTCTGGAACATAGTAGTCATTAGCGACATAAATGTCGGGCCAGCCGTCCTCATTGATGTCTCCTATCACCAAGCCTAGTCCGAAAGTCGGCGCGTCAATACCAGCCTCGACACTGACATCCTTAAATTTTCCATCATCATTGCGGTACAGGTGGCTAAAACTCCCAGACCATCTGCCTGGGTTCTCAAGATGGAGTCGATAGAATGCAGCTGGATCATAGCCGTACAGTTCGCTTTCATTCATCACGAAACAATCAAGGTCTCCATCCAGGTCATAGTCAAAAAAGGCAGCTTGCGTGCTGATGCCCTGATCGTCCAAACCAAACGCTGCAGCAGCCTCTCGAAACCTGAGCGCTCCTTCATTAATGAAGAGTAGGTTCTTGCGAAATTTTGACTCCAGTGGTCCACCCTGGCAGACGTAAATGTCGGTCAGGCCATCGCTGTTTACATCAGCAAACGTGATTCCATTGCTCCATTGGTGTCCGGTGTTGACGCCCGCTATGTCGGTCACGTCTGTGAACTTTAATTTTCCTTGATTATGATACAATCGATTGGAAACCTGGTTCCCACTAAAGAACAACTCGGGTAGTCCATCGTTATCAAGATCAGCCGCTCCCACCCCGGCTCCATTATAGAAGTAGTCAAAATCCAACAAGTTGGACTTGGTCGACAAATTCTCTTGCAGGGAATTTGAGAAATCTATGCCCGTATGTGTGGCATCTAGCGTCTCAAAGAGAATCACAGGCTGTGTGGATCGCTCACCATCACAACAAACCAATAAAAGACATAGGAAAATGACGCCAAGGCGCATCATAGGCATTGCTCTTTCCTGCAAATATACTGATGGCAGAGGGAATAGAGATATCGCCCAGCATGGCAAACATGAAGTTACAGTGCGACTGACAGTGCGTTCTGAAAGATCAAATGCCAACCATTACACTGGCCGCATAGCGCGTTTGACACTTGCTAATGCCCTACTGATCGCTGATCAACAACACACCATCATCTGATGGCTAAGTCGCCCCGTGCTTAGGCATTAAAAAAAAGTGCTTGAGTCATGTTGACTCAAGCACTTTATATACTATCAAGTAACTCGATCAAAGACCGAGATCTTCTAGACTTACTTTGGCGTAAGGACTAATGTTCCTTGATCGCCGTATCCGTTGGACCATTTCAAATTAACGGTTCCATCAGCATTGGCCTTACCACTTCCTTTCAAGCTCTCCCCAAAAGGCTCGCCGTCAGTCAGCAGTGTAATGATGGTACAAGCATCCTTGATGTCTCCTTCTGTATCAGAGGGACCGTTAATGCCATAAACATCATACCATTCGAAGTAAAGACCACCACTCCAATCAGAAATGGTATACTCTCCTCCGCCAGCCGTAGCCGTCAAGGTGATGTCTGCATTGACTGTGGTTTCATCAGGACAGCATGGATCTGTAGAAGTTCCGGTAGCTACTCCTGAGTACGTTCCTCCCAATTCGGAAGGGCATACTACAAACAATGTGTAATCAAAGAAACCGCGAAAACCCGCTCCATTCACTGTTGGAGAAGAATTATTCGCAGTAAATACCTGACCATCAGTGGTTGTTACCGTACCTGCTACATCAAACTGACCTCCTCCTGCAAGATCATCCGCGGTCAATCCCAACGCATTGATCAAATCAGTACCGGTAACGGTAATGTTACCAACACCGGCATTTCCAAACTCGCCTTGAGGGCTAAAGTCAGAAGAGGAATAAGACTGCAATGCAACAGGACCTGTAGAGCTGTCGCCATCGGAATCATCAAAATCCGTGAAAGAAACCTCGGTGCGATATTCCGCAACCAAAGATCCGCCCTGAAGATCGACAAACTCCACTGTGTAATTAAAGGTAGAACCAGCAAGGTTATCTACCATGATGTCCCCGCCAGTGCTTTCTACCAGTGCCACATAAGCACCCTTACCAGCGTCATCAAACGTGATTATAGGTTTAAGTTCTTCGTCAGCACATCCGAAAACGAATAGTGTGGCGCAGACCAAAACCAATGATTTAAACTTATTCATAAGTTGTCTCTTTAAATTAAGCTTGATTAATACACGTTAGCAGAACCATCATCCCAGAAAACACGATCTGTGATTTCCTTCTGAGTAGCATTCGCATTTCTGTTTACGTGTACATCAGGTAAGAAAAATGAAGTTGCGAACTCACCGCTGCTAGGCTCAAGCGTTGGCTGCATGTTTAAAGGCATACCTGTACGACGATACATATTGTACGCCTCCAGACCATTGCCCCAAAGTGCAATGAAGTACTCCTTCATAGCAACATCCATACGCTCCGTGTCATTTGCAGCAGCGTCATACTGCCCAAGTACAAAATCAATGTACTCGTTGGTACGCTCTTCGTTCAGACCATAAAGCTCCTTCACCGTAAATTCGTTTTCACGAACTATTCTGATGTCGCTCATAGTACTTGAAACCAAGCTTTCGAAAGATTCTACCTTGGCAAAAGCCGCCCGTAGACCTGCTTCCAATTCTGTGCGTCCAGTAGCGGCATCACCGTTGGCAATGGCTACCTCTGCCTTCATGAAATTCACGAAAGAAGACAACATAATCGGATCGATTCCCTGTCCGAGTCCACCAGTGGTACCCGCGTTACGCGTGTCCTCAAAGGTCTCGTCATCAAAAGATCCTCCACCTGGGTACAATCCGTAAGAAGTACGAATAGGACCATCAGGAGGGGTTCCTTCACCGTTACCATGATCTCTACCAGAGTATCCATCTGAGGTTGCGATGCAATAAGGAATTCTAGAATCAACTGCGTCCCAATGATCAGGAGCAGCATCTTGAGTCGGTGCGATAGAGAAGTGACAAGAGTAGGTCGTCAAATCCTGATCTGCCGTATTCTTCTCCTTGCGGTAGAAGTAGTAGCGGATACGTGGATCACGAATCTCATTCTCATCAGCATCTAGCTTTTCACCAGCTAACAACCACATGTAGTAGTTAGAGAGGTAGTCCCCATCTCCTTGCTCGTAGTGGTTATTGTACATGCTAGAGCGAGAGTTTGGATTGTTCCGCTGGCTTCCATAGTTAAACTGGAAGTCTTCTGATGGATCATCAATGATGTCCGTCAGTGAAGAAACAGCTGCAGTAGCACCTGATGGGTCAATCAAACGGGTAGTTACTGCGGCCCTTAGCTTAAGCGTATTGGCCAAAGTAACCCACTTCGCAGCGTCGCCGCCGTAGAAGTTATCAAAAGCAGGAGCTGGCGCAGAAGTACCACTCAACTGAGAGATCGCTGCATCCAGTAGATCTACAGCAGCGCGATATACATCTGCACCACTGTCAGCACCAGGGCTGATCACATCTGTACCCTGTCCCGCTTGAGACATAGGCACATCATTCAGTACATCAACAAGCGCCATCAAAGCATACGCCTTCATGATTTTTGCTGTACCGGAATGGATATCAAACCCTTTTTCTGCGGCGATAACCTCAAGTGCCTCTATGTCAGGGAATAATCCTGAGTAGGTGTTAAACCACAACCCGTTGAAGGTAGTAGGCGAGGAGGCCGCGATGTAGTTAAAAGATCCCATGTGGTACATGCGAGCATGCGTCCCAGGGGCCGTGCTACGACCAGCAACATTGAAAAATACGTTGCTGAACGTGAGCTGGATATTGTTGTACAAGTCATTGACACTTGCGCGCTCGGGAGTAACCGCAGCAGGGTTATCCTGAAGATCAAGTTCTGTGTTATCACAGGCAGTAACCATCAATGCAGCGAAGACAACGACAATCAACTTATTTAAATATTTCATAATATTCTTTTTTACGATTTGCGAAATTATCTCCGAAACATTAGAAGGTCAGTGATAGATTCACACCATATTTCTTAACCGTAGGAGCAGTTCGGAAGTCAAAACCACGACCGTTACCTACCCCAAGGCTGAGAACCTCTGGATCAAAGTTTATTCCTTTAGGGAAGTTTGGTGCATTGTACCATAGGTTTTCACCTGAGATGGTAATGCCCGCGCGTCCGAAAGGAGTTCGCTCCAATAATTTGCTTGGCAATACATAAGCAAGAGAAACTTCACGCAAGCGGATGGTAGTAGCATCAAATACTCCACCTTCGTTTGCAAAGAAGTACGCTCTAAAGAATGTATCTCCGATGTATGTCTGAATATCATTAGGAGTTCCGTCCGCTTTAACACCAGGCATGATAACCGGTACAAAACGGTCCACATCGGTATCGACGGTGTTACCCCTAGCAAGCAATGCTTGTACGGTAGAAGAATAGATGTCTCCTCCATCGATGTACTGCCACTGGAAACCAAAAGACAATCCCTTGTAAGAGAAGTTGTTAATCCAGTTGGCCTGGAAGTTGTTGTTAGGATCGCCGATGATGCCCAGACCAGAAGCGGCTTGGTATGCACCTTGTCCATCGACCACTAGGTTTCCAGCATCATCTCTGATGAAAGAAGAACCTTGCATGATACCGTAAGGCTGTCCTACGATCGCGTAGTTACCAAGACCTCCGTTGAAACCTGCGGCTCCATCACCAGTAAGTACGTCTCCTTCGCTACGAATCTGAATTTGATCGATTCCTTCAGCGATGGCAAGTACTTCGCTTACGTTCTTGGTGTAGTTCAATGTGATGTCCCACTGGAAGTCACCCTGGAATGGAGTAATGTTCAAACCAAGTTCAACACCTTTGTTCTCCAACTCCGCAGCATTTACTGTGGTATTGTTAAATCCAGTCGCTGGATCCAAGTTCAAATCGATGATCAAGTCACTTGAATTTCGATTGTAGAGCGAGAGATCAACACCAATGCGATTACGCAAGAAGCGTGCTTCAATTCCCCCTTCAATCTCTGTATGCAACTCGCGCATCAGGTTTCCGTTACCCAATCGACCAGATACCTGGTTACCATTAAGAATCGTACCGTCAGCGGCTACGAAACCATTGGTATAGGTATTCAACACGTTACGTGTTTGATATGGATTTGGATATCCTGCAGAAGTACCATATCCAAGTCGAATCTTCAAGTAGTTCAGAACAGTGCTGTTCTGAAGACTTGGGATCGCATCTGTTGGTACAAATGACAAGCTCACAGATGGATAAAGGACAGAACGATTGGCTTCTTCCAAGGTAGAAGTCCAGTCATTACGAACCTGCAAGTTCAAGTATGCATAGTTCTTATATCCAAGTGTGGCAGTAGCGTAGGCACCAAGTGTGTTCTCCTCAGCAAAGCCTGAGAACGACTGGTGGTTGATAAAGTTCTGTGTAGTAAAGAGTCCGTAAACGAACTGCTGAGATGCTACATCAATAAATCCTTCCTGTACTTCACGGCGGATGTTAAATCCTAAGATACCATCAAGCGAGAAGTCCGGAGTCAATTCAAATTGATACAGTACGTTGAAGAGCTGATCTGAGATTCTACTTAACCTGTTTGAGGTGTTCATAAAACCATCAGGATTGTTGGCCCCACCACGGTTTTGCGTTCTTGTTTGCTTCAATGAGTACTGATCGATACCCAATTGGTATTGGAATCGAATGTTGTCAGTCAACTCATAACCCAATTTCAGGGTACTGAAGAAACGAAGTGTGTTGTCAACATCTGCTCCGTTATTCAAGATCCATCGTGGATTCTGAATCGGAGAACCCCGTCGGTAGTATACGTTTGATCCGTCAATCGGGCTTTGATAAGGAAGTCCCATCAAGTCCATAGATCGTGGCGTAAACAATACGGCTGCAAATAGTCCGTTACCGGCACCACCAAAGGCTGTACTGGTGATCGGTGTACGTCGGTCAGAAGCCACAAAGTTGAACGTACCTTGAATCTCAAGGCCATTAGCAAGCTTTGTACGCGCTCCTAGTCCGAGGTTGTGCTTCTTGAGGAAGTTTGAAGCTCCACCACCACGTTCCTCGTCCAATTTAGGCGTAAACCCTTCATCATTCAAGTAGCTGTATGTGGCTGATACTGAAGCATTAGCTCCCAATTTACTCTCGATAGAGACCGAGGTGTTGGCAGTCATTCCAGGATCACCCAAAAACTCTTCAACACTGCTAAAAGGCTGATAAGGATATTCCGCACCGATGTACTCAGGAAAATCGTCGTGATACTGAGCCTGATCGTAAGGATGCGTGATCAATACTTGACCATTCTTCTCTCCTTTATAGTCAGAGCCGTAGCTGCTTGGCTTCAAATCTGCAAAAGCCGCACCCCAGTTAGAGAAGAACCATCCAAAACCAGCGTTAAATCCGTTTCCGAAAGTATTCTGATAATCAGGTAAGTTGGCTACCTCTGAAAAGGAAAGCGCCTGCGTAACAGATACTTCCAGTCCTTTGTTGGCATCGACACCTGCGTTACCGTTTTTGGTGGTGATCAGGATCACCCCATTTCGTCCCGCTTCACCATATAGTACTGTTGCACTCAATCCCTTAAGGATAGAGACCTCAGCAATGGCATTGGGATCAAGATCAAGGAAACGACTGGATGCTGCTGCACCACCGGCTCCAAATCCTGAGTTCGTATTGGTTTCACTATTAAAAGGAATACCGTCTACGATAAACAGCGGTTGGTTGTTACCCGTGATCGAGGAATAGCCCCGAATGATAACGTTGGTACCCGATCCTGCAAGACCGGATGTTTGGGTAATGTCTACCCCTGTAGCTTTACCACGCAAAATACGCGCGACGTCAGCCTCTTGTCGACCAGCGATGTCACCGGATGCGATGGTTGAGACACCGTATCCAAGTGCTTTCTTTTCTCGCTTGATACCGAGGCCGGTAACTACTACCTCACCTAGTTCAACGCCTTCGGACAATACAAGATCCACCACATTAGAAGTACCGAGTTCGATCTCCTGTTGTTGGTAACCTGTAAAGCTGAAGACAAGGGTATTGCTTCCATCGGGCACATCGAGTGTGTACGTACCATCAAAGTCGGCAACAGTACCAACAGTGGTACCTTTTACCAGGACTGACGCCCCGATCAGCGGCTCACCATCATCATTGGTAATGGTTCCCGTGACCGTCCTTTGAGCAGAAACAAAGCCCGTCACAAACAATACCAGTAGTAGAGGTAAAATGAGCTTTTTCATACTTTTTAAGATTTTGTTAAGAATAAATCAACGCGCAAAAGTAAAAAAAATCTCTTCGCTCCAACCCCAATGATATATATACCAATAAGTTGCCCGATAGGACGTTACGAGTAGACCATACAGTTTGAGATAGAGCTTAAGATTTTCTTAAGTTTTACGGTACTAGAACTGGACTTGCGAAAGATGTGCTGCCTCTATTGCCGTTTTTTTTTACCCCTGTTCCTAGCATCTCCTTCCTTTAACCACGTATTAACCCCACTGTAGTACTCTTTAACAGTCTTTATGGTGTCCTTTAGATAAAATTGAACACTATGAGAAATCTTGTCATCTTAAGTATGCTTCTCGCTTCCTGTGTTCTGGTTGAAGCGAAAGCCGTCACTCAACAAGTAGAGGGTTACTGGTCAAATTCCCGCCACCAAGTACAGGTCCAGGTGGAGAGAACTCCCCAGGGAATACGGGTCTTACGTATTGGGCAGTCACGCTGGAGACAGTATAGAGAAGTACGCAACAACCAATTTCAGGATCAGCAAGGCAACACCTACTATGTATTGAGCAATGGTCAATTGGAGTGGGAAAGCTCTGATGGTCGGAAGCGCATTCAATTCAATCGATCAAATTCCCGGAATAGGACCTACCAGAGGGGCCGCTCCTACTCGTCCAGGAACGACTGGAGAGGCGGCAACCGCGTTAGAAGGGCGGTTCAAGCCAGGGACTTGCAAGGAACCTGGGTCAACTATTGGAATGACGACTGCTTGTTTATCCGATCGCGCAGAGGGGCTCTTCGTGTCCGCGGACTGGGATTCGGTTCAAGAACCTTCCATGCGGGACCTAATGGTTTTGAGGATCATAAAGGCAATCTGATCCAACTCGACCGACGTCGACTGGTCTTGATCAATCGCCGGGGTAAAATCAGAGGATCCTTCTATCGTCGCTAGATTCGTTGAACCCGCTTTATGCAATAGATAATCTATTCCGACGCCAGATCCCTTTGAGACTGGGCACGTCCAGCAATTTTGATGCTCACCGTGATGGTGACCACGTCTGCGCGTCAAAATTACCGTGGAGCCCCCATTCTCCTTGGGCTTTGGCGTCTCATGACGAAAACCCATTGCATAAACCGGGTTGAAAAGCAATATAGGGAGCAAGCCATTTCATGAGGGCCAATTCCTGCTCATTTGCCTTGGTCCAATACCACATTCAATTTGATCGGATTGTCGTCGCGTATGACCGTGACTTCAATTCGATCACCTGGTCGATATGCTTCAAGGGCCAGGAACAGATCATTGTTAGTGGCGATTTGGGTTTCCTCCACTTGCACGATGATGTCTCCCAAGACAAAATCACCGTCTCGTGTCCTCCTGGTAGGTTGCACACCTGCTTTGGCAGCGGCACTTCCGGGCTCGACCTCAAAAACAAGCGCTCCCTTTATCCCGGCTCTGCTGGTCTGACTTTGACGTGCAAGTTGTACGCCCAACATTGGTCGATTGATCTTTCCATATTTGATCAAATCCGGTACGACCCACTTCACTACATCAACTGGTATCGAGAATCCAATGCCTGCATAGGCACCAGAGGGACTCTTGATGGCGGTATTCACTCCGATCAAAGATCCACGTGAATCCAGTAGCGGACCACCACTGTTGCCTGGATTGATGGCCGCATCGGTCTGGATGACATCTTTGATGGGACTGCCAGATTGAGATTTAATCTCCCGACCCAACGCACTGATAATTCCAGTAGTCAATGTCTGATCCAAGCCAAAAGGATTTCCAATCGCAAATACCGATTGTCCCACTTTAAGTTGTTCGGAGTCTCCCTTCTTTATGGGCACCACATCCTGACGAGGAGCCTTTATGCGCAAGATGGCCAGATCCTTCTCCGGTGCGTAACCTACTAAGTCCGCTTCGTAGCTCTCCTGATTGGCAAGGGTGACGATCGCTTTATCTGCGTCTTGGATCACATGAAAATTTGTGACAATATGCCCTTCTTTGTCCCACACGAATCCAGATCCACTGCCTCGTGGTATTTCGGTGAGGTCACGGGTCCAGTAATTTTGTCGGTAATTGGAGGTATTGATGTAGACGACGGACGGTGCAGCATCTTCAAAGAGATTAATGGTCGCCAGTTCTGCTCGGGAATAGTTAGGATCAGCTTCATTGCGCACCGAAGCGTATGCAGCAGGCTCTACCTCTACCACACGATCTGAAGTCGCTGAGCCTGGGCGCTCTCCCGCTATGTCATTTGATTCTAAGGCGGTTTGGTCTGCTGCCTGAGTACGTTCTCCTAAGACATAACCGATCGCGAAACTGGATAACCCCACTAGAATACTGAAAGTCAAGTTCTTCATCTTACTGAAATTGATCGTTTGCAACTGATAAGACTAAGATAAGAAGTAAGTGCCGGGCTCGCGCAATTGTCCGATCAGCTTCATGTGCAAACAGATTGAGGAAGCAACTAACTCGATCAAAGAGCTAGGCAAGCATCATGGAAGCAAAGCGAAGCAGTTGACTTGCTGCCCTCTGCAATGGAGAAGATGTCTTCGAAGGAGGTAAATTTGTCATAGCATGTCGAACAGCATGAATTACTACTGGAGCATCAATATTCTTAAACAATCGCCTTCCTAACTCCATGAAGTCGAACGCACCTTTCGCCTTCTGTCTGACAAAATTCGAAACCAGTATCACCCCTTCTGCTCCTGCGGCTTCCACGCGAGCGGCAATATTTACAACATCTCCATAGATTGCACCGTCCTTTTCCACAATGTCTCCTCCGTGTATGCCAATGCGCAACGGGAGTATTTCTTGTTTTCTGCTCTGGCCCTGGATGGCGATTGCACAGTGAAGGGCGTCTGCCGCATTATCAAATACACTAAGGCAGCCGTCCCCGTAGTACTGTATGATCCGACCATTGGAATTGGCGTGGTGTCGCTCTATCAACCTTCTGATCTTTTCCAGTTTGATGATGGCATTCTCCTCATCTTCATGCATGACGCGCGAAAAGCCCACGACATCTGTAAACATCACAATGGCTTCGTAGCGTTTCTGAGGAAGGCGTGTATGGGGCGTCCACATCTGCCTAATGACTGCACGGTCGACCGATGATACACTTGTATTTTTAGATTTCACGATTTACGTCTAAGGTTAAGTATGCAGTCTCTTCAGATTAGGCTATTTATAAGGAGAGACGGGAACTTTGCCAGAAAAGTTGCAAGGGAACCCACAAGAAGTTCCGGTTTGCCGCTTATTTAACCTTTTCTTTACGAATGGCCTTACCCAACGATGCTCCGGACCAGCTTGCAAGCCCGCCTAGGAGGGCAGGCACGATCACCGTTATGGCCAGCAATCCCCATCCTGGGATGTCAAACATCTGCGATACTCTATCCAATAGCATATGATCATTCGCATACGACTGGGGCAAAACCAACATGAGGTGCAGCACTGCAACTGCACACAAGCCTAGCAAAAAAGGGTACCGAAGTTTTGCCGCAAATGCAAACCCGACGGCCAGGGCGGGCAGCGCAAAAATCCACCAAACCCATGGCAGCATCAACCAACTCGCGCCTACAATGATGATTGCAGCAAGAATCCAGGACTTCATGGTTTTACAAAGTTTAGTTCTGCCACCACTTCTTGCAATTCACTGGGATCTCCGACAAAGTTTGCGGAATAGTACTTTCCTGTCCGCCATGCTTCGACCATGTTCTCATAATATGGACTCCCTGGGTTTCCTGATTGCCCTCCCGGGTATACCACTTGAGCACGCACTGTTTCTCCAAGGGTTACGATCATACGCCAGGATGGTCCGGTTACATTGGATGTTGCATTTAAAGCGGATCTGTTTCCGGTTACATCGGTCATTTCTCGACCAAAGCCAGGAAATCGACCTATGTGGGTGAGCGAGGTTTTTAATGTGCTGCCTTTATCACTGACCTCCAAGTCATATTGTGACCTCCTTAGGATGGACGGCAGCGCTGTGAAGGCCTGCCAAATTATGTCGGTCGCTCCCTCCACTTCGGGTGTTCCTTGTCGATCGAAAAAAGCATGGCCTGGTTCTTTTTTTAACAACTCAATCGTCTTCCAGGATTCGGGGAAGGAGACAGGAAAGGAGTCGTTCACCTCATAAAACTCGTCCCAAGCATTCCAGCGTATACGTCGGTGAAGCTGTTCAAAAATATAAGGCGCCTTGGCCTCGGGCGTATAGCGATAGTCCCACGCTCTTAGAATTTCAATTATGGTCCTCAAAGAATCGGGAATCGACTTGGCAGCAATGGCCTCAAGATATACAGGAAGCCCTTCAGCCGCCAGTAAGCTGTAAGAGTCAAATTGGAGCTGAGCCATATCCTCCACCGTAATGTCTGACTTTTGCTCCAATGCCTGATTTAGGTATCGTCCTCGATAATCGTCAAAGTAGGGAAAGGCATTGTAGTAATATGGGTAAGAGTCATCGGTCGAGTGTTGATTGGCGGAAGCCACAAATTGCCTGGGTGGATTCTTGACGTAGGGGTTGTGTTCGTAGGGAATCAAGCCTGGCCAGGCATTGGCTGAAAATGATCCGTCTTGTACCAGTCGACCCTGGCCTGGCCGTCGGAGCGGCAGAGTTCCCGCAACCGTCATGGCAATGTCTCCTTCGCGTGATCCAAAGACAAAGTTTTGCGCAGGAGCCACGTAATGCGATAGCGCTTCCCGGTATTCCTCAAAATTGCTGGCCTTGTTTAGCTTGGCCAAAGCAGAGATTTCGCAGACCTGTGGTTCGTCATGCACCAGCCACCGCATGGCAAGATCTTTCCAATCTCCTTTTTCCATCACTGGCCCCCAGCTGGTGTATCGGATCGTATCCCGAATGGCCTCTTGTCCCCGAACGCTGATTTCCTCGATTCGCATTTGCACGGGCTCGATCTCCCCGTCCAATCGATAACTTTGACGGCTGGCGTCCACCCATTCCACCTGATACCAATCAAGGACGTCCTGCCCAACATTGGTCTGTCCCCAGGCAATGTCTTCATTAAATCCAATGATCACACTGGGGATGCCTGGCAATGACACTCCATAGCAATTTTGCTCTTTTGACTGCAAGTGGATCTCAAACCATATACTGGGTAGCGTAAGGTATAGATGAGGATCACTGCAGAGAATCACACTGCCATCCGCAGTTTTCTCACCTCCCACTGCCCAATTGTTAGACCCTAGATTGGCAGGAGAAGGCCTAAAGCGTCCCCTTCGGAAGGCCTCGCTTGCCGCAACCTCTTGAGAATCTACCTTGATTGGGTCAAAGTCCCAGGAAGTACCCGACGGAATTACCGGAGACTGGTAAGGGTTGCTTTCTGGCATCAGATCATCCATCACGGCTTTGCCAAATGCGGCCCGGGCATTCGAATTTTCTAAATCCGACTCTGCCATGGCAAGGTCTATGGCCATGACTTTGCTGAAGAGGGCAGAGCGGTAAGGGCTCCAGGCGCTGGGAGCAAAATCCAAGAACTTATATTCCAGTGGATAATCCCGAGGCGATAGCGTGGCGATATAATCGTTTACTCCCTGACAATAGGCCTCAACCAATGCAAAATATTCAGGATGCTTCTTCCATCCCCGCACAGCGTTTTCCGCTGCCCATCCGATTCCCTGATTCCTCCTTTCACGATCGAGTTCGAGGGTTCTACTGCCAATGACCTCACTTAATGTCCCTTCGGCTGAGCGAGTGGCCATGTCCATCTGAAACAAGCGATGCATCGCGGTAACATAGCCTTGCGCATAGTACAAGTCGCTATCTGTCTCCGCAAAGATGTGTGGCACGAGTCGCTCATCGAAGAGGACCTTAACCTCCCCTTCTAATTGTTTTGTGGTCAATGTGGTGATTTCCTTCTTTCCATCGACTGCTTCCGCCGAGGTCCAAAATCCATGTACGGGACTCAAAAACTGTCCAAGAGGGGGCAGTGTATTTCCACCCACTTCGAGATTCTTGGACATCAATGCGATTCCCAAGCAGAGCAGAATGATTCCTACGGCCGTCTTTTTCATGTACGATATTCTGCAAGAACGCAAACTCCCATCAGAAATTCGATCCCGATTGCGCCTTTATTAATTGCTTCATTTCAAAACTTCGACTACTCGAAATCCTGTAAGGTCCCCATTGCTGGATTGACTTTCCCTGGCCTGGTCAGCATAGTCAACGGCACTAAATCCATACGTGCTTCCCGTTGCGCTAAATTCCGCCACATTGCCCCCCAGATCATACAGTGAGGTGCCGGAGGCCAACTTTCCCACATTGAAGCTGCCCACCGCCTTAATAAATCGGTTTGGGTTGCCGCGCATGTTCTGCTGCAGGCGAGTCGCGTCTCTCGTATTGAGATCATAGCCTGCCCAATAGCGAACTGTATTTTCCTTAGCAGCAAGTTTCTTTGCCTTTTCATGCAAAGTCACTGCCTCATCTTCTGAAGGGAGTCGAAACGTGCGACCAGTTGCATCTGACAGCCAGGCGACATAATCCAGGGCTTGTCTATGGTTTGTCAATGCAGGATAATTCTCCTGTGTGGCTGGCACCCTATGATTTGGATCGTGTGCAGCATACTGTGCATTGGTTACTTCGAAGGACCCAATGGCGATGCCATCCATCCATGGCTGTACCGCGGGTATCAACACATCCTCATGCAGGACACCCATTAAGCCCTGCTGGTGGGGCATCGAATCCAAAGCACTCAACGCCGCTAAGGGACTTCCGATCTTGATCGAGGGATCACCATGGTCATGCACATCAAATAGATAGCGATCAATCCATGCCAGCTCTTCTTTCATCTTTCTCTGCTGGTGCGTGATCTTACCCAAGCCATGCGGTTGTCCGGGAAACCATAGAAAACGAACGGGAGTTTGATCAGCCTGTTGCAATGCACGATAGTACTCCCAACCCTGGTCGCGAGGCACGGCTCGATCCTCACTGCCATGAAAGATGATCGTAGGCGTTTTGACTTTTTCCAACTCAAACAGGGGCGATTTCAGGATGTAGTTTTCATTATAGGTCTTGCCATCAAGATCATCCCAGGGAGCCCCCCCAAAATAACTTTGGTCAAAGCTCACTCCAAAACGGCAAGTGCCGAAATCAGATGTCCAATTGACATCCCCTGCACCCGGACAAGCTACTTTAAACATATCCGGATAGCGCACAGTCAGCATGGTTGCGATAATCGCTCCATTTGACCATCCCATAACCCCCAATTGATCAGGATCTACTTTCCCTTCTTGCTCCAACTTTTCCAAGCCTGTCAGGATGTCCTCTATTTCGAGATCATAGTAGTGCCCCTTGATCGACTCGACGAATTTCTGTCCGTGATTACTGGAACCATGGTAATTGGGCTTTAGAACAAATGCTCCTCGCTGAGCAATTATCTGCGGATAAGTGCTCCAGCGCTCTCGCCAGCGATCCTGATCCACTCCCGAAGGTCCACCATGTATGGACAACATCAATGGGTATCGTTTCCCTTCTTCATAGTCCTCGGGGTAGTAGAGGATGCCGTTGACTTCATCTCCATAAGCGCCTTTCCAACGCATGATTTCATGCCTTACAATGGGCTTATCAGTCAATCCTTTGTTGAGTGTTACAAATTCCAGTGGTTGGTCCAATTGATTGGCGTCTGGAGCAACGGCAAAGTACTTTGGCAAGGCACCTCCGGTGGAGTGTTCCACCACCAAACGATCGCCATCTTTGGACATCGCCAATATCCAAAGATGTTCGCCAAATTCCCCAGTGTCGAGATCCTCTTTCATCCATCCATTGGCTCCTTTGCGGTACCACGCATATTTAGTCAAAGGTCCATTCGCTAAGGAGACCAAAACGTCTGTGCCATCCACATAGATTGATCCTGTTGCCCCCCATTCCCACTCTAACGGGATCGAGTGAAACTCATGTGTCCTCAGATCATAGTAACCTACTTGTCCAGCTCCAGCTCCGTTCCACTCAGGATCTGAAGAAAGTGTCGAAACCAGGTAAAAACCCTGACTGTCATGCATAAATGAAAAATTGCCTGGTTCCTGTAGATCCGCCAACACAACCCTCTTTTCGCCAGTGTTCCGATCAAGTAGAATGACCTGGTTATCTGGATTGGCGTCCGAGGCATAGTGGGTACTAAGCTGTAGTGTATAAATAATCCAACGACCATCTGGTGACACCTCATACGAACGCACCGGATAAGAGTCCTCTGTCATCCGAGTATTCTTCTTGTCTTTGACTCCAAAAGTATAGAGCCGGGTGCGCGTCCAAGACACCGTATCCTCTACCACGACCACATTGTCTTTCTTCTTCTCTTCCTCCTGTTGAGAAAGTAAAGGTCCATCATGAGATAGATAGCAGATCGTGCTGTCGTTAAGCCACTTGATCGAAGAAATTCCATGCTTGAACTCGTGTACCGAAGATGCTTCACCACCGCGCAGATCTAAGCTCCACAGCTTCTTGCCCTTCTCTCTAGACGAAAGAAAATACAACGTATTCCCATCAGCGGAGAACAAAGGACTCGAGTTTGATTCTTCTCCCTGTGTCATTTGAATCGTCAAAGGCATGCCGGATTCTGTCTGGTCGAGATGCGTCACGTAGATATCCCGAACAAAACGATCCTTTTTCTTGACTGCCTTAGATTTTGTCCAGGCAATCATGTTGTTGTCGTCAGAAATAACGGGGTTACCCAAAAACTGTGTCTTAATGATGTCGTCAACCGTCCATTTGTCTTGAGAATAGACCGCTATGCAGCTCGATAAGCAGAGGGCAATACTTGAAACTATAATCCGGAACATTGTTCACTCTTTTGATGCATAAAAGGTAGCCAATTCATCGGATCACAATACCGCCACGCGAAAAGAACGCACCATGAGAGCAGAGGATCCCCCGAAATCACTTTAGGTACCATTGCCATCCTGCCACAAGCGTCGAATAAAATAAAACCCTGGAATGGAGACGGCACTCATACCAGCCATAAACCACCAGGTTACATTAAATCCAAAGTGCTCCACAAGAAACGTCCCCAGAACAGGGGCAACAATAAACGTGACCGAAAACATCATGGACCACATGCCCATATAGGACCCTCGTTGCTTCTCCGGTGCCCGATTAAGGGCAAGACTATTCCCAAAGGGGAAATTGACAATCTCGCCTAAAGAGACAAGCAGATTATAACAAATAAACAGTGCCAGCCAGTGCATGGGAATGTTTAAGGTGAGAATGCCCAGTCCAATGAGGACTGCACCTATGATCATGCTGGTAAAGGATGAAAAACGCTTCTCCGAATAAGCCACTAAGGGCATCTCCAAGAAGAAAACTATCAGGCCATTAATGGTAAAAAACAGGCCTATATAACCCTCCGACAGATGCATAACCTCTTTCAAGTAGAGCGGAACGGTAGATAATATCTGCATGAATGCCACGATATTGATTGCAGTAATGAGGAGAAACGCAACATAAACAAGGTCACGGTATGCAGAAGGGGTATCCGTATCCGATTCAATGACTTCGGTCTCCCGAAGGTTGCGATCAGACGGCATAAGGAAAACCAGAAATAGAGTAGCTAAGAGACACGTAAAGCCGTCCAGTATGAAGAGCCAGGTGTACCCAATCGAAGCCGCACAAAAGCCCCCAATGGCCGGACCAATGGAAATGCCCAAATTAAGGGCCATCCTCAGCAGGGAGATGGATCGAGTACGGTTTTCCGGCGTGCTGTAAACGCCCACAGCTGCCATTGTTGCGGGCCGAAACGCATCGCCCAGGGTGGAGGTAAGAAACACGGCAATGCAAAGGGGTACAAAAGTACTCACGAGGGTCAGGGACATCAATCCTATCGCCGAAGCCAGCAGACTCCACACCATAATGCGATAGTGCCCAAAACGGTCCGTCAATTCGCCACCAAGTAGTGCCCCACAGAGCGACCCTGCACCATAGCAGCCGGTAACAATACCGGCTTGGACAATGCTAAAGCCAAGAGAATTGGTGCAGTATATGGTAAGGAAGGGCAGCACCATCATCCCTGCTCGATTAATCAACACCGAGATGGACAATATCCAGACTTCTTTGGTTAAGCCTGCAAAAGAACTTCGATAGAACTCAAAGATGCGCACCCTGTTTTCGCTTTTGAAGAGCCTAAACGTACAACGGGAAGTAAACCCAGCCAAGGCAGAACTGAATAAATAGTCCTATACTTACGATTCCTACGATCCGCTCAAAGCGACATTTGATGAATTTGACGAACCACTCGTTCATCTGAATTTCGCAGAAATGAGTCGAATTCCATACTTGCTGATCCTGCTCTCGACCGGGATACTAGGCAACGGGTTATCCCAGAATGATTGTCAAATTGTGACCTATGTAGAATGGCCAGAAGCAGACTACACGGCTTTCTCAAACGGCGACTCCATTACTTTTGAGCAACAAAAAGATCGTCTCAGAGTGCGAGGCTTGCCGCATCGACGTCAACACATCGGCATTCTGGAGTATCGGAGAGAAGCGAAGGATCCTGTCCGAGAAGCCCAATTGCTGATCTATCCTACATCCGTCAATCACGCTGGTCTGCTCACGGTGCATCGTCTATCCAAATCCCCTGATAGAGGAGGCCAGTTCTTCCATTCCACTGCCAATGCCCATCTACTGGGAGAAACGGAGGTAGGGCAAGAAGCACCGATATCCATCGATCTTGATCCCGCTCAACTTGCAGTGGGGCAGCTAACCCTTAGCCTGCGACTAGACACCAAGAAGAGCCTGGAGTGCACCAGTTTGGAAAGTGGACTGGGTTCTCAACTTCTAGTCACCGCTTGTGCGACAAGTCCCGCATGGAACACATTCGATCAACCGCCCCTTGGTCCCTCCTTACAAGTACAACGGGTACCACAATCCAATCGGATCAATATGCTTCTCAGCGCAATGCCGAGGGCAGGCATTGCCCAGCTGATCTTTTTCAATCGCCAAAACGACATTGTGCGCACCATGCCCATCCAAATTTCGGGACAACAGTTGCAACTCATGCAGTTGGATCTGGGCACCCTACAATTAGAACACTATCGAACCGTATTAAGAATGGGGGCAGTCGTCGTTGACGATGAGCTAGTGGCTCACTAGCATCTTCGGGAAGCACCCGATCCCACTGTGACCTACTCTTTCGGCATGACGACTTTCAGGGTAATGGTCGGATGTTGGCCTGGTCTCGTGACGCCATTAAGGATCTCCAATGCCAAATCAAATTGGGCTTTTTGTTCCAAAGTCTTGACCTGTACTTCTACCGAACCATGTGGTGGCACTTCAAAGACATCGGCGAAATTATGGAAGCGATAGATCCCGGCGTTTTTACACAAGAATGGAGCGTCGCTGTTATTCTCGATGGTGACAAAGGCTACAGAGGTAGGGCCTTCATAAGCAGCCTTGGAGACGTTTAAAGAAGCTTCGATCAACGGATTGAGCACCTCTTCTCGCCCCACCAAATGGTGATTGAAATAGGCTAAAGTCCGATGAGCAAACATCGCTTCTTTGATCGATGCTTCATCTCTGTTGACAGCAAACACGAGCATGATCGGCCTGTGACCGCCCTCCGGTATTTCAAACTGCCAGTCCACTAGCCCATGAATGTCAGAGGTGCCCACCACGGCCAGGTCATGATCATAGCATATCTGAAGTGCCTCGTCCGAATAGGTAAGGTCATTCACCACTTCTATACCGTGCAATAGATTTTCTGCAATCAATTGTTCATGCATGGAGGTCATGCGTGCGACTCCATCTTCATACTGCCGAAACCAGTTTGGGTGATTCCAAAAAACAAATGCGCCTTGAGCCCCTGCCGCCCGGTAAGCCTCGACGGGATCTTCGATGTTATTGAGCGCATTGGCATCTTGGATAAAGAGCGCATTGGCATGTCCCGGGGGCATGTCACGAGTGATTTCTGCACCATGGATGATCAAAATGTCCCGTGCCTTTGCAAATTCTTTGGCAATCTCAAAAGATCGATTACGGTCTTCATGTGGCATGTCTGCACTATGAGGTTGGTATTCGAGATGCTCCGTAAGCGAAATGGCATCCAGGCCATCTCGAATGGCCTCCTCAACCCTTATGGTGGGCCAGACATTTCCATCGGAAAAGACACTATGGATGTGAAAATCACATTTGAGGGTCTGATATCCCGGAACATTGGGAAACTCAATCTTACGACCGTGTTCATGGCTATGCTGAGCCATTAAAGATCCGGAGGAGATCAGAAACGTTAGGACTATAGTGCGAACAACCATGGCAAGCTTTTTAGCAAAATACAACTCTGATAAGAACTACCTCAAGACTTCTTCTTTCGCTCAATGGATACGACCGTTACACCTACTACGATAAGCAAAGCACCCAGCAATTGGTTAACCGTCAACCGTTCGTCGAGTAATAAATAGGCCAATGTTATGGTGGAAAAGGGGCCGATACTTGAGACGATGGCCATTCGAATGGCGCCAATCCGTTGAATGGCCATGTTTACCAGGTACGACGGCAATACCGTTGCAAAGATCGCCATGATAATAGCGTACAGATAGACTTGCCAGGGCAAATGCTGGAGAGCAGCCCAGTCCGAAGTAGCCAAAAAATGGAGACAGACCACTAAGCATGCTACGATCATACTAAAAGCTGTGAAGGCTCGCACTCCAAAGGGCTTGATCAACCACTGGCTCATCACCAAGAATGCGGCAAAGGTGAATGCACAAGCCAGGATGAGCAATGAGCCATTCCAGAAGTCATCGGTTATCGAAAAATTTCCCAGTTGGTCACCAAAGACAAAAACCAATCCGCCATAAGAAATCGCCAATGCCAGGCCTTGAAGTTTAGTGACTTTCTCTTTTAAGAAGAGGACCGCCAATATTGCAATGATAGTGGGGTAAATGAAAAGAATCAGTCGCTCAACACTCGCATCGATATACTGAAGACCTAAAAAGTCCAACAGGCTGGAAAGATAGTAGCCCAAGGCTCCTGCCAGAAAGACACCGAGCCAGGACTTTGTAGGCAGCCCCTTTAGCCTGGTCCATTCATCTGATCGAATCTGAGCAGCGGCCACTACATAGAAAGGGAGGGCAAATCCCATGCGAAGAAAAAGCAGTACAACCGTGTCTACCTCATGGAGATATGCTAGTTTAACTAAAACCGCTTTGGTCGAAAAGAGCAAAGCTCCTGCCAATGCCAAAGCAATTCCAATAAATTGCGCTCGTCTGGTTGTGACGGTCATGGTACGAAGCTACAGTGTTGGTCGATGGCATATTGTTGACATTTCGGGAGGAATTACGAGGGCCAATGCCATGTTACCAGGCTTCTGGCATACACTTATATATTGGACTTCGCTACCCTTGTTTTCAAGGATGCATGAGGGACCAAGTCTGCGTAAAATGGCCCCGCTTGCACGGAGCCATTTTTTGCCTTACGGTGAGAGGGGGATTATTCCATGATCCCAACGAGGGGAGCCTTGCAAGACACAAAATAGCCCGCCCTTTGGTCGGCATTTTACTTCGCTTACCGGGGGATTATTCCATGATCCCAACGAGGGGAGCCTTGCAAGACACAAAATAGCCCGCCCTTTTCGGTCGGCATTTTACTTCGCTTACCAGCGCTCAAGCAAGCTTGGCGCCGGCCGCTACGTAAAATGGCCCCGCTGTCGCGGAGCCATTTTGTGCCTTGCGGTGAGAGGGGGATTCGAACC
>JAHQVP010000332.1 GCA_019634275.1 Saprospiraceae bacterium | reverse complement strand
ACTTAGTGTCATGTCAGCTCCGAATACAGCGATGGATAGACATATGACTGCACCAGTTATGTCTTGCATATATATGCTGGCCAATACACCTGCTGCTGCCAGTCCAAAGCCAATACAAGCTGTTAATTTTCTAGATCGCTCCCATTGTCCCTTTCGGTATATGTTGTCAACTAACCATCCCGAAAACCAATTGCCCAAAGCGCCGAAAAGAAGAGGTGCCGAAGAATAGAAGCCAGCTTCCAGAGCGTCCAGATTGTATTTTGCTTTTAGGTGTGGAAACAACCAAGTCAGACAGAAGAAAAAGGTAAAGTTGCTTGCGAAATACTGTCCCATCAGCAACCACATGTTTTTGGAACGCACCACCTGTGATGCAGTAAGGATGTCCTTGTGGTGGGAGTCGACACCTTTTCCTTCTTGGATGACAGCTATTTCTTCCTGATTCATAGAAGCATGATCACTGGGCTCATCTCTGAACCATAGGTACCACAAGAAGGCCCAGCCAATACCTACTAGGCCCAAGATCAGGAAACTGGCTTGCCAGCTGGTAAGGTCAATGAGCCAGGCGATCAGCGGCAATGCAATTGCTGCACCGATGCGTCCGCCGGAGAAATTTATACCATGCACCAATCCTCGCTCCTTGATGGGAATCCAGCTATAGATTGCACGTGCCATTCCCGGGAAAGCACCAGCCTCGCCGACCCCAAAAAGAAAGCGAACCACCAGGAGTGAAATAAGGTTCCAGACGGCACCCGTGAGAGCAGTGAAGAAGGACCAGAGCGACACCACCAGGGTAAGAATACGACGAGGGCCGAAACGATCAGCCATGTATCCGGCAGGGGTTTGAAAGAGCGCATATCCGAGGGCAAAAATCGAAAGCACCCAGCCCATTTGCTTATCCGAGAGCCCTAAGTCCTGGGCAATTGGATCTTTGGCCACAGAGATCATGATGCGATCGAACAAAACAATCATGGCCAGTAGGAAAGTGCCAAAGACCATCTTGTACCGCGTTGGGAAGCAACTCGTAGTCGTAGCTTGGGAAGATAGCACAGATTTATTTAAGGCCTCAGACCTAGCCATCTTCTTCCAAGGCTTCTTAACTCAGCAGCTCAATCCAAGCATCTCCGATCCAGCGTATCTTTAGTGCCTTGAGATCAAACTTAGACAAGTGGAACCCTGATGATGAGCATTTCCTGATGTGATTATTCTTGAAAATTTATAGACGCACTTTCTGAATCGATCACTATTGTCGGTAGACCAAAATAGAACAACTTACTATGCCCGATAGAAGAATAAGTCAGAGTGTTGGTAGTGCGATCACCACAAGACTCAGTATTTATCCAGCAGGCCGTTTTGTGAGAGCCTATCTTCCAATGTTAGCTTCGAAGTTGACAAACTCTTCTGGAGTCAACACACTTAGGCTACTGGCTCGATAATCTCTGGTATTTCTTGTAATGATCAGGTCTATTTGTCCACTCTGTTCAGAAGCGTAATTCTGTAGTGCATCTTCGAAGTCTTTAAATCGAGAATTCAAGGCCTTTATTGCGGTCGGTTTGTCAATGACTTGTACATCAATTAGTGTAAGCAGTTGATTTAATTTCTTGACAACCCTTTGGTGAGAGGATGTTTTTCTCAGGAGGTAGTACACATTGCTTAAAATGACTGCGGTTACATACCCCTGAAGTCTACCCAATTCGCATTGTGTTAGAATGAAAGCAGCATATTGAGCATGTGGTTGTCGATCAAAGAAAAAATCAAGGATCACGTCGGAGTCCAAAAGGGCGGACTTCATGAGTCTATATATTTCTCAGTGAGTGCCTTTGTCAATTCCTCTTTATAGTCGAAGACTTTTGGTGCTTTAAAAGAACCCTTGAGTGATTTTACTACTGGGCTCACCTCAGAAAGATCCCGTCGTTCCTCGCTGGTAAGAACTTTGAGATAATTCTCAATGATTTCTGACAGGCTTCTCCCGCTGTTCCTTGCATACTTTTTGGCTTGTGCAATGATGGTTTTATCGACAGTTAAGGTCAATTTTGTGCTCATTTTATGTACGTCTAAAGATTTTCAAAGTTACACGTGTAAAATACGTCAAACTTCGCTAGATGTCAAGCGACAGCTCAAGAGCAGTGCTACCTGCTGTTCGATACTAGCACATGGTCATAGCAACACAATTGTCGGCTATGCTAATATCTTTTGTCTTTACGCCACTGCTACAAATTCTCGGAAGAGCTACGGCTATGGCTGCGTTTTGTGCTTTGCCTGAAGCTGCCTTCCTGCTACAGGCGGGCAGAGCAAAATCTTATTGGAATTCTTAAAATGCCACCTTACATTGACAATTTACTAGCCTTGAGCTGTTGAATCTCTAAGAGCAATATTTCTCATGGAAATGAATAGCATTCATCTAATATTTTCGATTTTCAATATATTGATTATCAATCACATACAATAGAAAACCATACATAAACGACTCATTCGGGAATACTGTCGAGACTCAGTTGGTAGTCTGTTAATCACGCCTTTGATGCAAACGCAGTATCAAAGCACTCAGATCCCGGTACAGCCCTTGCAGTTGCTCATCGTCTTTGAGCAAAGCCAGATGCCGGTCCATTGTGGTGAGATCCTGTCGGATCGCCGGGCCGGTCTGGGCCTTCAGGGCGCCCAGCTCGCATATCTTTGCAACGCCCTCTTTTAGGAGCGGATGCAAAAGGACGGGATCAAGTCCCTCTGCTTTGAGGATTTCAGCCCCGACGGCCGTCAAGGCGGTACTGAAATTATTGCTGATTACGGCCGCAAGATGCACCACCAGTCTTTGCTCATCCGCAATCTTCGACGTGGGACTTCCTAACTTGGTGGCAAGTACGGAGAGTGCGCTGGTACTAGCGGGATCATTTCCTGTGATGAGTACAGGAATGCTGTTCCATTCAATATGTCTCTCTTTGGACAATGTCTGCAAGGGGTAAAACACACCGAAATGTGCAAATTGAGCCAAGGCCGTAGAAGGAACGGTTCCCGATGTATGTGCATAGAGACATGATGCAAATGTTGGAAGTTGCTGAGCCAGCCTCGTGATTGCCGAATCTCCGACACAGAGCAGACAGAGATCAGTGTTCATATGGAGATCGGCGGCATCATTTGAGTAGCTGCACGACAGCATATCGGCTAACTGCTCACCAGATCGTCGATTACGGCTTAGGATTTGCAACACAGAGACATCCGGGACTTTCTGCAGACCGCGCGCCAGGGTAAAGGCTACATTGCCCGAACCAACGATCGTGATGTTCACGAAGTGTGTTTGGCTCGTTGCACCATACCCATCGCCAATCCGCCCATCATCATCACACAACCCAACCAGAATAGATTGATGCCGGGAAACTCAATGGTCTCCAACACCAGGAAGTCAGTACGAGGGACGTCTTGGGCCACCAGCATTGGGATGGGGCGCTGTGCTCCAGTAGCGTCTGCGAGTAAGAGATCAAAAGATTCGGTATCCGGGTGTATGGCCGTAAATTTAGCGGAGAGGCCTACGGTCGGCTGATAGTCCTTGATGAGATAAGTGTGGTTGTCTCGGATCAGAAAGATGGGTTTGACAACACCCAAGGGCTGACCCGATTTTGTCATGACCTCCAGACGAGCTGCGACTGCAATGTCTCCTTCTTGTTTTACGTACGATGGGCTCTCTGGTTCTCGATCAAATCCAGCAATGCGGATCACTTTATCTGCAACTTCAAAGATGTCTCCTTGTTTTCCTGAGAATGGTTGATACTCCAAAAGACTCTCTTGTGGAAATACCGCATCGAGCGACTCCTGATCTAATTTTATCCGCAGGTGGTGCTCATTAGACTGGTCATGATAGGAAAAAATGTAGTATCCATCACGGACAACCAGCATGGGTTTGAGGACTACGGGAGCGTCTACACTGTCCCAAACCTGAAGCTCCAGACCAAACGCCAAATCATTGTCCTCCGGAGCATATTCTTTATGGGTCGGCTGCATGTTGATAGCTGCCAGCCCAATCTGTTGACCATTAAGTGTCATCTGCTGTCCTGGCATCAGCGCAATCTGCTGGTACTTCAACGAATCTTCAAACTGTTTGGCCAACTCTGTAGACTGCACTTCCAGCGGAACCGATGTGATGTGCGAAAAAATATCCCGATGTAGGTATCGTTTGGTGTCAGGATTTGGATTGACCATTTCAGTCATTTCCGTATTGTAGGTAATATATGGTTCGACTTCAAACTGATCCTCCACTTCGTCCGCACCTTCCTTCATCTTGGCAAATTCAACACGATAGCTACGATTATTGCCAACCAAGGTGTCAGAAAGGTACGTGACGAGGTAATCATTCATGAACATCGGTTTTCCTTTGATCAAGTAGACGTTCTTGTTTACACGATCATCTCCCGCCTCGAAAAGTCCTTGCATGGCAAAGGGATTGCTCGATATGTAGTTCTTTTTAAGACCGGAAGCAAGGATGCCCAAAATCATGACGCCGAATCCAATGTGAGCAATCGTAGAAGAGGCTGCTCTGGTCTTCCACCTCAATACAGTAGCGAGATAACTGAAATTTATCACGATGGCGAAGACCGCACCAAAAAGCAGTGCGTGATAGGGAAAAGAAGTGGCTTGTATCCACATGTTGACCACGTAGGTAAGGGGTAAGCTGATGATTAGCGCAATCCCCAACTGACGTAAAATCTTATTTCTACGGTCAGCCCAACGTGATTCTTTGTAGCGCAGAAATAAGCTCGTTCCAGAAAGTAAGCCGATAAGCAGTGCAATCCAAATTTGAAATTTATTGTAGTGCGACATAACATCTTCAGGAGTAGCACGATGCCAATCACTTAGATCTTTGCCAACAATTCCTCCCCAGACGTCAATCAATTGGTTGAACACGGGAAGGGAGGTAGAAAAGATGATGATGCCTCCAGAAAAGAGAAGAATTAAAGAACCAATAAACAGCCAAAATTCCCTGCTGGTCAGTTCTTCCTCCTTAGGAGGGGAGAGGATTTGCTTACGATGGCGAACATATTGCCAGAGGCCTGCAACCAGGAATGTGGCCATAAAGGCAATCAATTGCCACTCCAATCCCATGTCCGTAAAGGCATGAACCGAGCTGTCCCCCAGGATACCACTTCGCGTAAGGAACGTTGAGTAAAGGATAAACAGAAAGGAAAGGAGATAAAAGATATAGGTCCCCTTGATGGAGTGTCCGGTTGCTTTGGCGACTAAGTTCATATGTACTGCACCAATGAGGATTAGCCAGGGTACCAATGAGGCGTTTTCGACCGGATCCCAAGCCCAATATCCTCCAAAACTCAATGCCTCATATGCCCACGCTCCCCCCATGACAATGCCGGTGCCGAGTATGGCCGCTGCAAAAAGGCCCCAGGGCAAAACGGCCGGTAACCATGCTTTATATTCTTTCTTCCATAAACCCGCTACTGCATAGCAGAAAGGTATGGTCACTGCTGCAAACCCAAGAAATAGGGTAGGCGGATGAATCACCATCCAATAGTTTTGCAAAAGAGGATTGAGTCCCTTTCCCTCAATTTGCTCCAGATAATTGGCTTGGGCAAAGATCGGCAGATCAGCCATGTTCTCCGCATCTCGCAAGAGGCCGAATGGACTCACGCCAAGTTGAAAATCTGCTGTAAAATAAATGCCCAAAACCATGGACAACAGAAACACCTGTACCGCAGAGAGTACGGACAGGACGGGAGCATGCCAACGATCAGCTCGCCAGACCAGGATCATGCCGAGTATACCATGCCAAAACATCCACAATAGAAAACTGCCTTGTTGACCTTCCCAAAAAGCGGAGAAGATGTACTGCAAAGGCAACTCCTCTGAGACGTGCGCCCAAGCATACTCATATTCGTACAGCTGAGCCAACATGATATAGAAGATCAAGCCAATGGCGAGAATGACGGTAAGCACATGTACAGAGAAAGCGGCTCGCCCCATGCCACTCCAAGTCAACTTCTGCTTGACCTCTCCATTGGTAGCCTTAGCAAAAGCTACGAAGGCAAGGATGGAGCTGACAAATGAGAGTAGGAGTAGAATGTGTCCGAGCTTGCCTGGCCACAAAGATTCTCCGAGGTACTGGACGGCCTCCATTAAATATCGTTTCGCGTAGCGAGTTCTTGATCTTTGTATTTAGAAGGGCATTTCAAGAGGATGCTGGAAGCAACAAAATCACCGCCCTTTAACCTGCCCGTGACCACTATCTGCTCTGACAGTTCGAAATCTTGTGGCTTTGCCTCGTTGAGAAGAACCCGCTTAGCTACCCCATCTTGATCTCGCATGTGGAAGGTAAACAAGTTGGGATCCTCTTCAGGATTGTAGACCATCGGCAGATCCTTAGCTAACACTCCTACAACCTTAACCGCTTTGCCCACTTTCTGCGCTTCTCCAAAGGTGGCATAGGTGCTAAGATCTTTAGAGGCAGACAGTAGCATGACCACGCCCACTACGGCCATGATTAGCGCCACGATGTGTATTTTTTTGATGCGCATATGCGTTATTCTTCTGATCAGTATGGCGAAAGTACGAACGATATGATGAATGCATGACCAACGGCAATGCTATTTTTCATATCATTGTTTTTCAGTACTTTAGACATAAATATTCGTTATCATATTAAGCCCAGATCGATGGTGGAATCAGCGCTTATTGAAGAAACAATTCAGAATCAAAAAGTTCAGCCAGATCCCGGGCTTTTAAACGAAAAACCCAACGTTGTTCTTTTTCAAGATGCTCAGATTTATCAGAACAATCATCTTGTCATTAGCAATTTAGATCTGGAGATTGAGGAAGGGGCCTTTATCTACCTGGTAGGGAAGACCGGCAGTGGTAAATCGTCCTTGCTCAGAACGATATATGGTGAGATCCCGCTGATGCACGGTATTGGTGAAGTGGCCGGTTTCGATCTGCGTAAACTGAGAAAATCACGAGTATACAAGCTGCGTCGAAAATTGGGAATGGTCTTCCAAGACTTCAATCTGCTCTTTGATCGCTCTGTAGAGGCAAATCTTATGTTTGTACTCAGAGCCACCGGATGGAAAGAAGGCAAGCAGGCCCAGCGTCGCATTGAGGAAGTATTGCAGTCTGTGGGTTTGCGATATCAGGCCCACAAGATGCCGCATGAATTATCAGGTGGTGAACGTCAGCGCGTCGCTATTGCTCGGGCACTACTCAATGAGCCCGAACTGCTCATTGCAGATGAGCCCACTGGAAATTTAGATCCTGACACATCCGACGAAATCCTTAAGCTCATCTATACGCTCAATCAGGAGAAGAATACGACGGTTTTGCTGGCCACCCATGATTATCGTCTTATCGAACAGTATCCTGCTCGCGTTTACCGATGCCATGGAGGAAGGCTTGTAAAATGAGACTGCAAATCTTCGATTTGCCCAGTTCAAATTTCACCCCGAGCGGTCGAGCCAAGGGGTCTCCGAGCCGATGGTTATGATAGCAGTGGTCGAGCCGAGGGGTCTTCGAGCCGATGGTTGTGATAGCAGTAGTCAAGCCGAGGAGCCTTCGAGCCGACGTTTGTGCGACAGCAGTGGTCGAGCCGATGGTCTGCTATCAAAGCAGGAGAGTCCAGGGGTACAGGTCAGTCCGTCAAGACTTTACCAATACGGCAATCTTTATGGTTGCATAGTTGTGGATTGTCGACACCTGTGACCTGATCCTGGGACTGATAGCAAATAATTTACAGATACCTTCCTGCTGCAATATCTACAGGGGGAGCAACAGCATAGGGGATAACGGGATGTTTCTTAGAGAACTGCTTGATGCCAACTTGACTAAAAGTAACGAAGGGTTCAATCTACACGATATTGAGCACCACATTCCCTCTTTTCTTGCCTGAATCTACATAGTGATGTGCCCTGGCTACTTCGTCCATGGGATATTTTCGATCAATGAAGGTATGCAGCTTACCGCGATCGATAGTATGAACTACGCGATGCAGCAACTGCTTCAATATCGGCTTCGATAACATGCCTGTTGCAGAGAACTTGGCCTTTTTACCTTTTGATCTTGCTGATAGCAGGGATTGCAAGAGCAGTTTTAGACTTAGGACGGGAGACATGTACAACCCCTTGACCTTCAGGATATTCTTGCAATCTCCAAATGAACTTTTTCCTACTGCATCATAGATGACGTCATACACGGCATCACCAGTGGTAAAATCGATAGCGGTGCGATCAATCACCTCATGGGCACCCAATGACTTGACCAGCGCTGTGTTGCCCGGACTACAGACGGCAGTAACGTGTGCTCCCATTTCCGTTGCGATCTGCACTGCGGCATTGCCCAGACTTCCTGCCGCTCCAATGATTAGGATTTTCTGACCTGATTGTAGGTTAGCAACTCGGGTAAGGAAGTTCATCGAAGTGAGGTGACCGTCGCAGATGGGAGCCGCTTCGGCGTGAGACATACTTTCGGGTTTGATTGCCACTAGGGCATCTTCCTCGATGGTGATGTACTCACAGTGGGTACCCCCTTCAAATAAGACCTCACCGAACACTTTGTCGCCCACTCTAAATCGACCAATGTTTTTACCGATTTCTTCTACCTCGCCGGAGAAGCAGACTCCCGAGATCGGATGCTTTGGCTTTAAAAGACCTATGGCCAACCTTCCGATGTAGGGAGATCCCTCTCTCATGAACGAACCTGCGGCTGTTATCGGAACAGAGAAGACGCGAATCAGCAACTGATTTTCGTTAGGCGACGGTTTTTCGAGATGTTCAATTCGAAGTACATCTGGTCCTCCGTAGCTGCGCTGGGTGACTGCTCTCATCTTGTTCATGTGCTGTTGTTTTTGTTTCTAGCACAAATATGGAGTGGGAGAGCGATGACATCGTTCGGAATTATAATTCGGAACCAACTTTGATGTCAGCTTTTAGGCCTTGTGGTGTTTTAGAAATTGGCGTGGAGTCATTCCTTTCTCTTTCTTAAAACTGGTATTGAAGGTGGTTTTCGAGTTGAACCCACTTTCGTATGCCAGCCCTAAGATGGTGTATCCTGCATTTTGGGGATCTTGGGCCAGTGAGACGAAGTGCTCTATCCGATGCTGATTGATGAGGTCATTGAAGTTCTTGTTTTGCCGCTCGTTGATCAGCCAGGAAAGCTGGTTGGGTTGAAGTTTGATGCTTTCTGCTAGTCTTCTCAGTGTGAGATCCGGATCGAGATAGCTACGGTCTGCCTCGAGCGAAGTCAACAATCTCTGTTCAGCCAGGATCGCGGTGCTGTCATCCAAAAGCGGCTTTTTTTGGGAGGTGGAGATTACTTGCTGCCGAAATTGAAAGATCCGCTCATTGATCAGATGATGTCGCACGTCCTTGCGAAGGTTAGTGACCAGTGGATCATTGATTCTCATTGACGGTACATAGGAATTTTGCTGCAAGGCCTCTTCCAACCATGCAAAAGCCAAGTCTAGGTCTCCCTTGAGGGCATGTCGGAAAAACACATACGAGCTGGCTGCTATCCCGTTGTGTCCGTCTACGAGTTCCAACACCTGTGCATAGAGGCGATCTGCCTCAGCCTCGTCCTCTTTGAGCAGATAGGCCAACATCGTGATGCCGTATCGTTCTTCAGGAATAACCACTTCAGGAGGCATCTCCTCAAAATGCTGGATGGCTTCGTCATATCGCTCAAGGCAAATCAGCGTGGCTGCTTTAATCGTATGTGCTGGAATGTTTTTAGCATTGGCACGAATGCACAATTCCATGTCATTTAATGCTTGCTCGAGATCACCGGTCATGTAATGATGGTAACCTCTGAAGAATCGCGTTTCCTCGGACTTGGGGTCAAGCGAAATGGCCCGCTCAATGTGTTCCAAGGAGGCCTGCTCATTTCCGGCCATGACATAGAAAAATGATAGAAATTGGTGCGCTTTGGCAAAGTTTGGTTTGGAGGCTACTGCCGCTAACATCTCTTGTATGGCCTTTTGATAGTCTCCCTCGACAAAGTAGGCTTCGTTGCTTATTTGATAGTGCACTTCAGCGAGGTTCTTTTCCAACTCCTGCGCTTTATGCAAAAATTCATGTGATTTGGACCATGCCTTGTCGTACGGCAGGAACCCGGTCGTACCAAGAAAACTATAGCCTTCGGCAAGTCCGGTATAAGACCGCACATGCTGAGGATCTAATGCAATCGCATCTTCAAAACATTGGATCGCCTTCTTTGTATCCTCAGGATTCCATTTGTTTAAGAAGTACAGACCTCGGAGATAGCTCTCATATGCCTGGATGCTGGAGGTTTGCACTTGTACGAGATGATCCTGGATTTCAAAGTGGCCAAATTGTTCTCGTAGCTTGTCTGCAATCAACAGACTGATTTCGTCCTGCATCTCGAAAATGTTGTCCATTTTTCGAGTCCATGACTCCGACCAAAAATGATAATCTTCTTCTGCCTCGATGAGTTGCGCTGTAATGCGGAGCTCACTGCCGGCAATTTTTACCGAGCCTTCTAGTATGGCCGATACCCTCAGTTCCTGAGCAATTTGCTTTATCGGTAGGGCTTTGTCTTTAAAATAGAAGGAGGAGGTCCTGGAGGTGACGCGCAAGTGCTGCACTTTCGAAAGGGCATTGATGATTTCCTCCGTTATGCCATCACTCAAATATTCATTTTGAGGATCTGGACTCATGTTGACGAAAGGCAATACCGCAATGCTCTTTTGAGGAGGAGCCTGTTTGCCCGATAAATCTGCAGCATTTGGAACCACTAGATCTTTGTGGTCGATGGCAAAGACTTCTATGGGAGCAACAACATTTTTTAGACGGAAGGAGCCCAGAGAAATGGTCTTGATCGACTCTTTGTTCCTGAGTTCTGCCTGCATGGACGGGGATAGTAGAACGGAGCCTCCAACCGACATGCTTTCAATCCGAGACGCAAGATTGACAGCATCTCCATACACCTCAGTCTGATCAAACACAATGTCTCCCAAGTGCAGTCCGATCCTCAGAAAGACGGCTTCTCCCATGAGCATCTGCCGCTGGATTTCTATGGCACATTGACTTGCCTTGACGGCGCTGGAGAAAACGCTCAACGTGCCATCACCGTAATATTGGACAATCTTCCCCTCAAAACGTTCGTGCTCCGCATCAAAAACCTTTCGGTGTTTTGCCCTATGCTGCACGGCTTTTTGCTCATCCGTTTGCATCATGGCCGTATACCCGACAATGTCAGTGAACATAATGGCTGCCAGGTTGCGCTTTGGCTTAGGTTTCATTTGGGATTCAGTTCAATGCAATTGGTAGTCCTTGGTAGCGAAAACTCATGCTTTAAGATGCTCAGCAATGAGCCGATGAAAATAATGGACTCCCTTTTCTCGCTTTGGTGAAAATCTACCCGCTTGGTAGAAATGGGACTGCAGTCCTTTTTGCACCGCTTCTACTACAAATTCGTCTTCGCGTTCTGTTTTTTCTGCAAGACGATTCCCATCCATCGTTTCGAATATTTCTTGATCGTATATGTAATACAGAAATTCCACTTTAGTAAATGTCGTGCTTACGGGGCGAATGATATTTAGTTGCACTCCCCAGGGATATAGGTTCAGCATGAGGTTGGGAAAGATCCAATAGTAGTAGGCGGTTACGTCTTGACCGAAATCAGGGTGCCCCTCTGGTAAGTCGAAACAATAGCCCGTGCCGTCAGAGTACCCAATTTGGAGTACAATCTGGTCATAACACTCCGTAGTATACTTTCCATAGTCAAGGATGGCTCCTAGCGACTGGTGTACAAAAGGTATATGAAATCCCTCGAGATAGTTGTCGCAGTAAAGGGCCCAGTGGGCATGAACGGAGTAGGTCTTGCTGTACTCCGGTGCAAAGCGAAAGGATTCGATGGGCAGGAAGTAAAGCCGCTCTTCTAGTCGTTCGGTGATGATGCTAAAGTCAAATGCTGGATTGATGCCAGCAAAGCCAAACTGACGCCAACGTGCAAATGGCACGTGACTGAGGTGATCGCATGCGCTTGGAAAGTTTTCTGCTGCTTCAAATTCTGGCATAAACTCAAATTGGCCGCGGAGGTCAAATCGACGCCCATGATATCCGCAAACAAGTTTTTTACATTGTTTCGGATGTTGCATGAGTAAAAATCCACGGTGCGTACACACATTCGAAAGACATTGAAGGGCATCTTCAGATTCCACCAGTAGAATGGGCTCATGCAAATAATTTTCCAACAACGTCACAGGAACTGCATTCTCCGGGCCCCTAAATAGGTTTTGGGGATCAGCGAGATACAACCAGGTTTTTGCAAAAATTTTCTCCTTTACGATCTCCCAAGTCTCCGGGTCTTGATAAAATGCACCAGGCAACGTGTTAGCATGGGCTATGTTCTCATCAATGTCGTATTCCTTCATTAAATTCTCGTTTAGATGAACCAGGACATTCTATTGGGATCATCGGCTATTGCTTCATCAAGACCTGGCCTGCCCGAACGCCGGTGTGCATGCCTTCTTTTACCGTTAGTTCTCCATTGATAAAGACGTAGGAGATTCCCTTTGCGTAGGCATGGGGCGCCTCATAAGTAGCTTGATCACCGACCGTAGCAGGGTCAAAAACTACAAGATCGGCAGCTAATCCTGTCCGAATTAGGCCTCGGTCCTCAAGGAAAAAACGACTTGCCGGAAGCGAAGTCATTTTCCGGATGGCATCTTCTAGCGTCACTGCACCGAGTTCACGGACATAGCGACCAAGAACTCGGGTGTTTGTCCCATATGCCCGGGGATGAGGTACATTGATGCCATATTGAGGAATGCCTGCATCGGATGCAATCATGGTAAAAGGAGCTTGCATAATGCGTTGGACATCCTCTTCATTCATCTTATGGAAAACCATCTGAACCCGTCTTCCTTCAGAAACCAGTTTTAGCACCGTTTCAATCTGACTGTCCAGGTCATCGCTGCCCATCATCTTTTGGCTTACCTCGGATATGCGCAATCCATTGTAGGATTTTTCCCAAGGGCAATTGGACACCGCACAATAGGTGTAGTCTGCAGTCTCACTTCTCTCCAAATCTTCCTTCATCTCCGCAATGATGGCCGCTTTTAATTTAGGTGACGCGAGTCGAGTTTTGAGTGAATCGCTGCCACCTGCCAATGCCCATGAAGGCAGTAAAATGGCCAGAGTGGTGCTGGAGGCAGTATATGGGTATTGATCCACCGTGACGTCCATGCCCTCGGACCGGAATCTTTCCACGAGGCCCAAGGTCGCTGTACTTTGTGACCACATGTGACGACCGGAGACCTTAAAATGCGAGATTTCTACTGGCATTTGGGCCTGTTTTCCAACTTCTACTGCCTCGGTGATGGCATCTAAGACCTTGTCACTTTCGTTGCGAATGTGCGATGCATACACCCCACCATACTGCGCGGCGACTTTAGCCAGCGTCACGACTTCCTCCGTAGTGGCATAGGTACCTGGCACATAGATCAATCCGGTAGAGAGGCCCACAGCACCATCTCGCATGCCGCGATCAACGAGCCGTTGCATGGAATCTAACTCAGACGCAGTGGGCATCCGATCGCTTGCTCCCATTACGGCTCGACGCACGGTATTGTGTCCGATTAGAGAGGCCACATTTATGGAAATGCCCGAATCACGTAGTTCGTGGAAGAACTCCTCCAGATGAAGGCTGGACCCACCGCAGTTGCCTGTAATGATCGAAGTCACTCCACCCTGCACAAAGTTCCGCGCTTCTGGCCGACTCCGAATGCTGCTCTCAATATGCCCATGCACGTCGATGAATCCTGGCGAGACTATCTGTTGGTCGGCATCAATGATCAACTTGGCATCGTTTCGACATTTTCCCACACATGCAATCTTGCCCTCCGCGATGCCAATTGATCCGTTAAACCAGGGATTGCCGGTACCATCTACGATTCTCGCATTGGTGATTAGAACATCCAGCGTTTGGCCATCTACCACCGGCACCAGGCCGATGAGGAGGATGACGCAACCCAGTAGGTGGTTTTTCAACATTTTCATCAGTCGTCTTCTACATTCCAATTTGTTCCAGTTTGAGCAGGCGCTGCCTTCCCGTGTGAAGATCTTGAATTTTGAGCAAGTAGTGACTGGAAACCCCGTGTGGGACAATAAGCGTGTAGGGTGCTCTTGTGTTGTCAACCTTTCTGAGTAGTCTCCCCTGTAAATCAAAGAGCTGTAATCGCAATGGGTTTCCGACATTGTCCCAGATTTGGAGTTGATCCACAAATGGATTTGGATATACGGACACCTCTAGCGGGAGCGCAGTGGAGGTGGAGGTTGATCCGGTCTTTGGGCTGGGTTGATGGAAGCCCATGGTCAACTGTTGTCCGCTGGGGATGCTGCCACTTCCGATGACGGTTTCAGCGATGGTATATCTCAATAGCTGCTTGGACGGCAGACTGGATCCAGCCGTGATGGTCTGGTTAGACAAAGTTTGTGCACAGATCTGCTGCAGGCCCACCAGGAAAAGGATCGAAAGCGATGTTCTAATGGTCATGGCTTTGTACGTTTTTCTGGTTAAATTGACTGGCAGCTGCTTGCGGAGTAAATTCTTGATCGATGTCGCTCCTTTTGGACTTCACTTCCCAATCGAATTTGAAGTTTCCTTCTCCTCCTTTTAGTTCTTTCACTTTGAATCCTGTGGCAGACTTTTCGACGACAGCAAGACCATAGGTATCCCAGTGCAACGGGGTCAGAATAATGGTCATGTCGTCCATCTGTGCTTTGGAAGTAAAGGAATTAGGAAGGGTAACGATGGTCTCACCATCCACCAGGGTTGCCGTACCACGGAGGTAGCTGGCTACTTCCGGACCATGTAAAATCCCCATGTAAGAAATTGAGCTGGACCGGCTAGTACTTCGAGTGCGGAGTCTAAGATCATCGACCAACACAATACCATCGCCAGCACCATCAACAAACATTTGCGCTTTTGCCACGCCCGATGTATTGTGGATGGTAATTGCACCTACATTGGCGGTCCCTCCGGCCCCAATACGGACATTCAGGGCGCCGTTGTTTCCATAGAGTGAATACAATGCAGCACCGTTGCTGCTCGTCGTGAATCCCATCTCATGACCTATTAGACCCCGATCACTCAGTAAATCAATTGCTCCATTCCCAGCAGTGCTTTGATAAAAATGACCTACTCGAAAAGATGTACTCGTGCTATTTAGTGAGAAGCCCTCTCTATTAACAAGCGATTCAAATATGGGCAGGCCTCCTCCGTCAATGCTTCGAAAACCAAGTCCCGCCTCAGAGAGGT
>JAHQVP010000331.1 GCA_019634275.1 Saprospiraceae bacterium | reverse complement strand
TGACGTGGAGGCCTTCACTGGATGCACGTCTTAAATTGAGTTATGGGCAGCTGCAACAGAATCAGCACGTAATCTCCACTCTGGACAATGCTTATCCCAGTGAGCTATCGGTACCTGCAACCCTTAACACGCCTCCTCAACGGGCAGACATTGTCGACCTTGAATGGCGACATACGTTGGAGCAGACTTCATTCTCAATTGCCGGATACTATAAAAAGCTCCACAATCTCCCTGCCTTTGGACACAATGCCTCCTTTCTAAGTCCTGCACGCCTCGATGCCGTGGACGCGACGGGATGGGAAGAGGATGTGATCATTGGAGACGGCCATGCTTACGGCATCGAACTCGATGGTCGATGGCAGTCCGGGCAGTCTTTCGTGGCCGGATCCTACGCCTATGCGCGGTCGTTTAGATACTTCCAGGAATTGACTTCCGGATACGAGATTCCTTATCAATTTGATCGTCCTCACATGGTCAAGATACTAGCAGGCCTACAAGTTGGACAGCAATGGCAACTGGGGATCAGCTGGCTATATGGAAGTGGGAACACCCTTTCACTCCAGGAGGGCAGCTACGATGTGTGGGATGCACAAGATGAATACCTCTACACCATCGATGTGCCAGCGGGAGACATTGACTTGCACTTTTTTGAACCCATCCATCGACTGGATCTGTCCATCGGTTTCCAGGTACGATCCCCAACGCTGATGCACCAATGGAAGGCCTCGATCTCTAATGTCTACAATCGCGCTAATCCCGCTTTTGGACGTACCTGGTATGATGAAGAAGGGGGATTTGTGACCACTCAGGCCGGACTCCCCAGGATGCTACAACTGTCATACGTCATGACCCTCACCAGGCCATCAGATCCCTAAAGGCCAAACATGTCTTGGTAGTGTTTGGAGTGGTCAAATATGCCGCCGCTCCTCTCAAAAAATGTTGCCCCGGTGGGATATACCCCGTCCACGGTATTCACCCAGGGTGCATTCCGATCAGGAAGCTTCTCCAGCATGTCACTCCAGCCCTCATAGTTTTGCCACCCATTGGTTTCTTGCAGTCCCATACCTGGCAACTCTGGAAAGGCAGGCAGACGAGCCGCCACTGTCTTGTTCCAGTCTACGAGAATCGGATTGACAGTAAGGTCGGCACAGAAGCAGGGTACATCGCGCTCAAAAGCGACCTGAGCGATGCGCATGGTCATGGACATTGTCTTGGCAATGGCTTTTACCGCAATGGCATTATAACCTTGATCTATCCGATTCCGGGTATCCTGATCCGTGTGCGCACTCTCATCTGCTGCCACCCGAACATTGCGGGCAGTAATGGCGGAGACATCAGACTGATTTCGCTCACCGAACGGTTCCTCGAGTACGGCAATTTGGTCCAGTGCGCCGATCTTCTCTGCATGATCTAAAAACCTCAATATGTCATCATGGGAGTCGTATCGGCCATTGGGATCAAAGTAGTAAGGCAATTTTCCATCCTCGGTATGCTTCGTCTCATAGTGGCCAATTGTACGATGTATGGCGCTTAAGAACTCTTTGTCTTTTTCCACCATTTCCGCTTGCGTACCGGGAGCACCTATCTTGATCTTCATGATAAAATATCCATCATCTGCCAAGCGCTTAATTTCTTCCATGGAGGTTCCATAGCCCAGAGCAGGAATGCTGACGACTCTGTCATGTCGTGCTGATAGTCCTTTTTTGTAGGCCGATGGCAACATGTCGTCAAAGGACCCAATGTCATTGAGGGCACAGTAAAGCAACCAGGCGGCATTGTCTACCGCGACTAATGCATTGAGTGCAAAAGTGGTTCTTAAGTTGGGTCGGCCGGTAATTTCTTTGCCAAAATTCAATACCTCGGGTAGTGCAAAATCCAGCATCTCGTGGGGATCCGAAAAGGTCTTTCCTCGGATGATCTTGAGTGCATGTTCCATCATCGCAAACATCATGGCATTGCCTCCTACCTCAGAGTGGGAAGCGAAGACATTGGCATCTGACCAAAGCACATTTTGTGTTCCCAAGCCTACTTTGCTAAGGCCGGTTTCGTCTTGAAGCATGGCCATGGTCTGCCACACATTGGTCATCGCGCTGCCTTTAAATCCAAAAGGTCGCAGCAGCGGCGCCCGTTCAAAATTGGAATTGGTGTGTGTAATATTCAGTGCCATTGGCTTCGTGTTTTTAAGTTGGCAAGCGGACATGGGGACCAGTCCCACTCCGGTCCCCATCCCGGTAAGTCCACTGATCTTGGCAAATGTTCTTCTATCCATATCGCTATACTATTATAAATTCTCCTCTTGGGGGATTGCATTCATGGTGTACCAGGTCTCTCCCGTCCACAACATCCTGCCCGATTTGCTTCTCATGTTTTCGCCTAGACGAAGGTAAATGACGTGTCCTGGTTTAATGTCTGGGATCTCCAGGTCATAAGTCTGGTCATCAAGCTTTTTGACACTTCGAACCTGTAGATTCTCTTCGTCCACTTTGGGTCCGCCGTAGGCTGCCGTACTGATATACCGCCACTGAGAGGCCGTTATTTCCTCGCGGCCGAATTCCTCTGGAGCCTCCGTAAAACGCAATCTCAATCCATCCGATCGTGCACCAACAGAGAACAACTCAAATGCCGCCTCGGCCCCAAATTCCACTCTTTGCAAGCCAAACTTTCGGTTGTCCCAGCCCCAATTTCCCGACATGGCCAGTCCCCCTACAACCAGAGATCCGTCCGGTGCCCAAGCGATTCTATTGATGCCACTTTCAAAACCCTGACTAAATCGAAAAATACATCCCTGCAGTTCGCCCTCTACTTCTTCCAAGACGACACGCTTCAGCCCTCCGTGCGTAACTTCACCGTGTACAAAATGCCCCTGGTAGGGTCCCACATTAATCCGCAAGGGCTGACTTGGAGAGTTTCCGATTTCATCCTGCGGAATCCAAACTGCTGGAGGAGTCTCTATCTCACTGATAAATCGATCTCCGGATCCATGCCTGCATCCATAGAATGCCCCTTCTTTGATTGCAATGAACTTATTGGCCGGTACCCATTGGCCTTGATTTTCAGTTACAAAAATGGCTCCTTCGTTTTCTACCAAAATGCCGTTGGGTTGCCGCAAGCCCCGGACCATGACCTCCATGCTTCCATCCAAGCCCATCCGAACCAAAGTTCCGCGGTCTTCTTTCTGCAATTCCGTTGCCATCAAGCGCATGGCGAGGCCAAGGCTGGCATAAAAATACCCGTGGTAAAAGTCCAAACCATATGCAAACTCATGGAAGTCTTCGGTCACCTCAAATGCACTGCAAACGGATTGGAATCGCTCGATTTGTGCGTCATCATCTAAGTTGATCAGTTCCGTCAGTTCATGTTTTTGCAATACGAAAAGTCGATCATCTACCACCTTAAGGCCCAGAGGTTCGGCCAATCCTGAAGCAATGAGCTCGACGCGCGGGCCTTTCCCATCATCATCCGCCCATCCCTGCAGCGCATACACCGTCCCCAATGAATCCCAACAAGCAATATAAAGTGTACCATCGCTTCCGAAATCAAGTCCTCCAACCTTAGGCTCAAATCCAGGAGGACGGATGGCACCAAGTTTTAGGGAAGGATGGAGACCGCTCAAGGGTTGGCCAAAACCCGGTGACGTATGCGGTGGTGGAGCCGCTTTCTTACGTGACCTTTTGGTTTTAGTCCCGGTCAAACTGAGGATAAAATCGACCATCTTACCGATGTCGACACGACCGAGATGAGGATGTGCTGGCATGGCAACATTGCCCCATTCCCCTACATGGCCATTCACCACATGGTCCACCAATCGATCGGCTGCATCGGTGCCTTGATAGGCTCCCGCAATCTCGCGATAAGAGGGACCCACGGTTTTTTCTTCCATTTCATGGCAGGTGCTGCATCCCGCTTTTTCAAGCCACAAAATTCCTGGATTATCGGAGACCAGCCTATTGGAGTCGGGAGCTGGCCAAGGCAATCTGGCCAAGGTGACGGCGGCATTTACCTCTACCCCGATCGCCTCCTGCCAATCACGCTTCGGTCTCCCTCCTGTGATTGCAAGGGATCTCTCTAGCGTAAGCTCCGAGACCGAAACGGAAACATCAGGTCGCTCTGTGACCATGTATGTCTCCCCCTCAGCATTCCATTGCCAATGGATCGACAGCGTATTGTCATCGAAATCATATCCGACATAATCCAGCGCACTTCCTCTGCCTTCGTGCACTAACCTGCTATTGATGTAGTAGGTCTCCCCCCAGCTTGAAGGCTGGATGGTTTTAATGCTGTTGAATACGGCGCCATCCCAATGGACTCCACCCTGCCACATCTTGTATAGATCTCCATACTCAAGGTCATATGCGAGATACCAATCGTCCTCCAGGGCAACCGTAAGCATGCGCGGGCGACCATCGAGTACCGATCTGCGAATCCACGACACCTTTCCGTCAGCTGCACTGGAAGCGAGGTCGTTGCATGTCCAACTTGCGGCTACCAGCAATAAGAGGATCAGGCTTCTGCCCACAGCATATGTAATTTTTCAAGATCTCTCCGCATGGCCGCATAAACATCTTCCTGCTGTGCCAACGTCAAATCGCGATCACCATGATTGGCTCCATGTAAGGGGTACTCCAAATGGAGGGATATTGGAACCTTTATGTCATTTGCTTTCAGGATGCCAAAAAAGGTATTAAAATCGGCCATGCCCTCGCCGAGCGGCACGTTCTGAACCTTCCATTGGCCATCTTGCTGTTTCTCCCAGACAAAATCCTTGATCACCAGCCCATTGATGTACGGCAGGATGACGCGCAATTCCTTCTGCCACGAAAGCCCACCTTCGACAGTAGCATGACGGAGGTCATATTGACAACCAATGTAGGCCGGATCAAATCCTTCGCACATTTGCCGAATTTCCCACATGGAAGAGCCAAAATATGGGCCGGCGTGATTTTGATACACCGCCTGCAAGCCATTCTCTTCATTGTAGCGCACAAGCTCCTCCGCCTGACTCCGGAAATCAAGGACCGATGGCAGGATGTCTCCTGTCTTTGGATATCGGTAATAGCGCATGCGGTAGGTCTTGATGCCTTCGGCAACCAGACTCTCCAGCACGGCGCTATTGTGTTCTGCGCTGACATTGTTCACGTCTGAAGCCACCATGGTGGCCTTGAGGCCGGCTTTGCGCACCGCCGCCACCGCTCTTGGAAGGTTTTCACGCACTTCTGCAGGCTCAACATGCCCCTTCGGCCTTACGGTCAATTCCACTCCATCAAATCCGATTTCGGAGGCCTTGACCGCCATCTCCTCGTAAGGTAAGAACTGGAGGTGCTTGGAAAAAATGTGCGTTTCTAGTCTGTCGTCACGCTCATCTTTTTGGGAGGCCAGTGGCATGCATGAAGCCAAGGCTGCCCCGGATGAGGTCTGTAAAAATGTTCTTCTGTCCACCGAGGTAAAATACGGAACAAAGTACAGCCAATCAGCACGTGTGCAAAAATCTAGCCCCACAGGATATAAAGTACGGAGGAGAGCCCATATCATGATCAGCTCTCCTCCCTCTCTTTCAACAAGGCGGGTGCCCCGCTGCTCGCCTACTGACCTTGTTCCACTTCATCTGCTTCACCATGGTCTCTGGGCCGGGAGATGCGCTGATCGCGTTCCCTTTCTGGTAATCGATACCCCTGATCTCCTACGCAAAACCAGGTGACTTCCTTAGATCCAAAATAGCCATCGCTGAATACCAGCTCCTCTCCGTTGGCAGTGGTTAGACTATACCACCCTTCCCCATAGTCGCAGCACAGACCATCTCCCCATCGATCTCTAAAAATCAGGCGATAGCACCCCTCAGATAGACAGAGCTCCTGTTCGATCAGGTCTATATCTCCATCTTCATAGTCGTTGCCTTTATAGAGTACATTGCCATCACCGTCTTTGACCAACCAGACAATGTCACTGGCGTATTCGTCCGGTTGGATTTGGAGTGTGAGGCAATCGGGGTCAGTCGGTTCCTCTTCTTCCTCCTCTGGTTCCTCCTCCTCTTCCACTTCCTCTTCTTCCTCTTCTTCCTCTTCCGGATCCACCTCATCTCCCGGCTGGCATCCGGTGAGACCAGGCTCCAATAAGGATGCGCGAGCACCACGCAGTACGGCCCGCATGTAGACCGCCTGCCCTTCCGTAAAGGCACTTAAGCACTCGTCGTTGCTGTAGTCCATGTAATTCATAAACATGTCTCCCTGGTTTCCACATGAGGGAGATGGATGGGCCGGACAATCGTAATTTTCTTCCTTTTGCCCTGGGGTATCGTCGATGCCATCATCGATGCCACAGCCATCGCCCCAGATGTGATCAAGTCCCAGGTAGTGCCCTACCTCATGTGTCACTGTCTTGCCAAGATCAAAGGGTGCATCCGCCCCTGAATTTGGTCCGCCAAAGGCAGAGGTCAAGATCGCAATTCCATCTACTGCAGGATCGGGTCGCTCGGACACAGACGGCAGGTAGGCATAACCCAGACCGTCAATGGTTTCGCTAACCCATACATTCATGTAGCGCAAGGGATCCCAACCGGTAGCCTGCTTCACCTGCTCTTCATTGCGATCAAAATTCTTGTCGTAGGCGTAGCGGGTGACTCCATTTGTGCCGCTGCCGTCAGGCGCGGTACTGGCCAGACAAAATCGAATGCGGCTATCTGCTTTCGAAAATTGTGCCGGGGTAAAACCGGCATTGGAATTCTGCAGACGAAAGTCCAGATTTAGGGCCTCGATCTGGCTATTGATGCGCGCCATGGATACGTTGGCTCCTTCCCCAATGCCGTCGCGGCTTGGATGCACCACGATGACGTGGACAGGGACCACCAAAACTTCATCATCCACTGATCGACTTGTTTTGACCTGATCATGAACATTTCTCCGCCCTTGAAAGATGGCATCCTGATGTCCAGGATGGTTTCGATAGTATCCATGCATACACTTGTCGGTATTGCAACGGTGTCGTTTTGACCCAGCCGAAATAACCTTGGCTTCGGTCAGTCCGTCCGCTGAGGGAAGGGGATCAAAATGATCGTCTTCACATGCAAATTGGGCAAAGAGTAGGAAGGTCGCCAGCATGGCGATAAGAGATTTACGTAACATGTTAAACTTTGTGTTTTGCTCCAGAGGCGCTCTCTGAAGCGGGTTAAGAAATTGAATAGGTCGTTATCAATTCATGCATTGGCGTTTACACACTGATAAGACCATCGTACGCATTACATCCCCTATGCTCGTTTGACATTTTTTTAAAATTTCTTTTTCCAGTGGTCTTCACCGTTATGCCATCTGATTCGAGGACTGCATAACTTTTGCTCGCACGGGTGGCTGGCTTTCCTATTTTTGCACGCAGAAAAGCAATCCTCTATGAATCTGTCTGTTCGCTCGGAACTGGATCTATTGCGTAAAGTGATCGTCCATCGTCCTGAAGAAGGCATCTCACGGATCAGTCCAAAAAGAAGCGACGAACTGTTGTTTGATGATATCGTGTATCTACCTGCCATTCAGCGTGAACACGACATCTTCACCTCGCTTCTTCGGCAACTTCTTGGATCTGAGGCCGTACTATTGATCGATGACCTCCTGGTCGAAAGCCTTGCAGCCGATGCAAGTCTTCGCAAGGAACTGATTGACAAAGTGGTCGTCTACGAAGAGCTGCCCTCAAAATACTGCAACATCTTAGAGGCACTTGATCATGAAAAACTTGCAGACACGCTGATCAGTGGCTATCTGCCGGAAAGAGAACTCTTTCTCTTTGATCCGATACCCAATTTTATTTTCACGCGCGACATCGCGGTGGTCATCAATGACCATGTGGTGATCACCAAAGCCGCTAAGCAGGCCCGACATCGAGAAAATCTGTTGACCCGGTTTATCTTCCGAGCACATCCGATTTTCACGCGAATGAATGAAGAAGAACGCATCATCAACATGAACGATGTGGAACTGTTTCCCCCCTCTCCAAACGGAGAATCAGTATCGATCGAAGGGGGAGACATCATGTTGATCAACGAAGACTTCCTACTCGTTGGATGCAGTGAGCGCACTTCTGCCCATGCCGTCCGCTCTTTGCGAGACACGCTCTTTGAAAAACAAGTGATCGAGAATGTAGTCCAGATCAATATCCCCAACGATCGCACGTGCATGCACATTGATACGCTCTTCACCATGATCAACTGGAATCAAGTGATTTGTTACAAGCCTGTCGTATATGATGGACTCAGCAGTTATGCAACAGTTTACAACCACAAAGGCGTAGAACGCGTATATCCATCCGTCAAAGAATTCCTACAGAAGGAAGTCAGCAGTACCATGGACTTCTTTTTTACCGGACAGGGAGAGTCTCCCTATCAGGAACGCGAACAATGGACCGATGGCTGCAATCTGGTGGCGCTTAAGCCTGGCGTAGCCATTGCCTACGACCGAAACATCCGGACGGAAATCGCACTTCGTGCTGCTGGATACTCCTTTCTAACTGCCCAGGAGGTACTCGAGGATGACATCAAGTTGGAGGAGCTCGAGAACACCATCATTAAGATTCCATCCAGTGAATTGTCGCGAGCCAGAGGGGGCAGCCACTGCATGACATTGCCTTTAATGAGAGGCTAGACCAACCCTCTAACATCGAAAAAGGGCAGTCTATCTTGAATCAACCAAATGGCAATCGACGTTGTGATCGAGTTGATGGTGAGTTCCTCTTGAGCCTCCTCAGAACGGATCTCTTCAGTAGGAAATCTCTATCATGCGCTCTTCTTCAATCGATCTTTTGATCGCGTCAATAATCTGTAAATCGATAAGGCCTTCTTCTCCCGAGGCGATCACCTCCGTATCATCCATAATGTTACGGGCAAAGGCATCCATTTGTGCTACTTGTTGAAAAGGTCCCGGCCCCTCGATAGGTTCTAGTTCCTCACTGGTCGTGAGAACGACCTGTTGTCCAGCATTAAAGCTGGGTTGCATCTGCAGCCAGCCCCGCTCGCACGCAGCATGGAATCGGTCAACATAGGCATTGAAAGAGGTCGTAGAATTACTCACTGCTCCATTAGGAAAGGACAGCTGAAAAGAGACGTGCTCGAAAAGCCCTTTGAAAAGACCGGGATCCGTGTTGAATCCCTGGGCAGACACTTTCTGGGGCAACTGATTTGCCATTCGCCGAGCCGCCTGAATGCAGTAGACCCCAAGATCCATAATGGCTCCTCCACCACCTTTAGATGGATCCATCCTCCAACTCGCAGGATTTGCCATCCTAAATCCAAGGCTGGACTCCATCACTTTCAGTGGTCCCCAATGCAGAGCTACACCGAGCTCGTGCATCCTCTTATGATGGGGTTCATGATAGAGTCGATAACCAATCTGCAATTTTTTACCACTGGCCGTCTGAGCAGCTAACATTTTCCTGCATTCATCAGCATCCAATCCCATTGGTTTTTCACAGATGACGTGCTTGCCCATCTCTAGCGCTCGAATCGTATATTCTGCATGCATAAAATTGGGCAGGACGATATAAACCACATCGATCTTATCATCAGCGGCAATGTCTTCGAAGTTTTCATAGGTGTAGCAATGCACATCTTCAATCCCATATTTTCCTTGCCAATCCTTCACCTTGCTTGGCGTTCCGGAGACAATACCGGTCAGCTGACAGTACTGCGTCAGTTGCAGCGCGGGAGCCAATTGTCTTGTTGCATAATTGCCTAGCCCCACCAGGGCGATACCAATTTTCTCTTGGTCGACGCCCATTTGTTTGGGAAGCCATCCCCCTAATGCACCTAATCCCATCAATTTACCAGCGGTCCTTCGTTTCATGGCTAATGTTTCATGATGGTAGAAGATCCAACGCCCACGCCAATTATCGTGCGCATGGCATCGTCTGTTTTAATGCTCTCGTCCAAACGCTGTATTTGGTTTGCACTGACATGAAAAATAAATCCATTGGTTGGGTTAGGACCGGTAGGTACAAAAACGGTTACATTGCCGGATTCATGCTCGTCCGTCACAAATCCCGTCATGCGCGTATCATTTCCAAATACATCCACCAGAACTACATCTGAAAAGGGCATTCGCTTATTTCCGCTAAACTGCTGCACCGTTTCCTTGATTGTCCCATAAAGCGGAAGTTTCAACAGATAGGTAGCCTCAAACCACGACCACGTATTCTTGCCTATGCGGGTACGGATGAAAAGTCCCACCAGGAAGCAGAAAACGATCACAATCACGAAAGCAATGGCATTCAGCCAAATCTCAGGAAACTCCAACCCCAACTCCGAACGCATGATGTTGGACAGGGGGGCGAGAATCCTGTTGACCAAGTTTAAAAGGAGCTGCGCCAAAAAAAAGAATATGGCAATAGGAAGAAGCACAACCAGTCCCCCAAGGACCGTTGTCAATAGGAAGTTTCGCAATCGAATCATTCGTTTCTTTGAATTATTAAGCCCAGAGCGGGTGTTTGGAAGGGAATATTCTTTGACATCCAGCTCGAAAAATGCGAATATCGGTTATCTCAACACGAATAGCACCTAGAATCGGCTGCTTTAAAATGACTCGAAGATGAAATATGGCCATGCTGAGCAGGAAGAACTGGACGGCTTATCATTTGATCTGCCCCCTGATCATGCCCTGTCACTGACAAGGAAAGAAACCAGAGAGGCTTCTGATGTCTTCCAAGTCTACACCGGATGTGGAAAGTGGGGTATAAAGGGATGGATTGGCAGTGTGTACCCCGAGGGTACCAAACAAAAAGATTTTCTCTCCGCATACCTTCAAACTTTCGCATCCATAGAACTCAATGGTACTTTCTATCGCCTTAGCCGCAGCAGCATCGAAAAATGGCGAGCAGCTGCTGAGGGCACCGATTTCCTGTTTTGCCCAAAGTGGTCGCAACGCATCTCCCACTTCAAGCGACTCAATGAGGTGGAAGAAAACGTCGAGTACTTCATGGACTCCATGGCCATGTTGGGTCCGAACCTGGGAGATTCGTTCCTCACCTTGCCGCCTAACTTCGGTCCAAAACACCTGGAGCGTGTGCTTCACTTCATCGAGTTGATACCACAGGACTATTCGATGCATCTGGAATTTCGACATGCCGACTGGTTCGAAGAAGAGACCTTTGGTACCCTTGCCCAGGCACTTAAAAAACGCGGACTAGGCTTGGTGATTACAGATGTTGCCTTAAGACGAGATGCCCTCCATATGTGTCCAACCAGCAGCAACGTCTTCATTCGATTCAATGGATATGGATTGCATGCTTCTGACTATAGTAGACTAGATGATTGGGTAGTACGTCTCGGAGAATGGAAGACCAACGGCATCAAGAAGGTGTTCTTCTTCATGCATCAACAAGATGAAAACCATACGCCTATTCTGTGCCACTACTTTGCTAAGAAAATGAAGGACCGGTACGGAATGGACATTCCTACTCCAGATCTCGACACTCCTTAAGTCAGCAAGAGGTGCTGTCTCCTCTGGATGCCGCGTGATGCTTCGCGAAAGCAAGATATCCTGCCCAGACCAGGGTTTGCATCGGCATGAGATGCAGGCATGAGGTGTTAAAATCCAGACAACGCACCCTAAACAGACACATTCCTCGTTACAACCAGCATACAACAATTTCTTAATTACATTTTCTAATCTTTTAAATCGTTAAAGCCATGAGTTTTTTAAAGAGTGTATTGTGTCTAGTATGTCTGGGCCTGATGGTCACTGTTTCTGCACAAGAACAGAAAACCATCAAGAGTCCGAGGATGGAAGCCTCCGCCAATGTTGGTGAAGCCGTCGTAACCCTGGGATGGGGAGCACCTTCCGTTCGTGATCGTGAGATCTTCGGCGAATTGGTCCCTTTTGACAAAGTATGGAGAACAGGAGCCAATGAGTGTTCGACCATCGAAATCAGTAAGAACCTGATGATCGAAGGAGAAGAGCTAGCGGCTGGAAAGTACGGCCTGTTTACCATTCCCGGTGAAGAAACCTGGACGGTGATTTTCAATTCCAATGCGGATCAATTTGGTCACTATGACTATGATGAATCCATGGATGTGCTTCGCATAGAAGTAGCACCGAAAAGTTTGGATGAATCTGTGGAACAAATGGAAATGTTCGTCAAGACCAAGGATGATCAATCATGGATTGGCTTGAAGTGGGCAGACACTAAAGTAGGACTGAAAGTAGCCGAAGCGGCGAGCAACTAGTCCATTTCCTTAGAAATATTCGAGGGCCAGCAATCACTTGCTGGCCCTTTTTTTGTTGCACTTGTTGTGTCGAACGGTGACCACCGCACGCAGAAGAAGCCTACTTATCAGAAATCTTAGAAATTATTGAGTACAAAAGCACCTGCATTTCCTTATAGCTGTGAAGGACATGAAAGTCCGAGTCTAAATTTTTCCGCAGCAAATCTCCATTAGTCGATAACTACTTCTACTTGTCAGTTCTTGGTTTTGAGCACTCCACAGAAGTGACGGTATATGCCTCTTGATGAGGAATTAGTTAATCTATCTAAATCAAACTTTATGTGTTACGGAAATGTCTTGAGTTGGGCGATTGGCCTGACTGTCCTTATATTATTTCAATCCTGCAGCAAAGACAACGAACTGCTGCAAGAACCAGAGATTCAGCAATTCGATGCGGTCCTCGGAAGAGGAGGAGAAAGTGGAAATGGTGGCCCTGAGGATCAAACTCCTCAAGAAGTGGACGTATCGGTACTGACCGACTGGACGCAGCTTTTTCTGCAATTGGATCAGGAAGCGACCGGCATGAGGCCCAATGCCACCGCAAGGGCTATTGCCTACATCTACCTCACTGCCTATGAGGTGGCCGTACCTCGATTCCAGCAAATGGTTTCCACTCAAAATCGATTCGAAGAGCTCGATCTGAGTCGCAGAAATGAGTTCCGAGAAATCAATGTTCAGATCAGCCTAAATACGGCACTGGCCATTGCCTTAGATCACTTCTTATACGGAATGCCTGGCACGTCCAGAGAATTGATTGAAGCACTCGAAACCTCCCGCCGAACCCTGCAAAATACGGAGGGCTCAGGGCCGCGGACGGTAGACAGTGAAGCATGGGGCACCTATGTAGCCCAACAGGTGATCACGTTCAGCCAAACGGATAATCAGGCGGAGGCACAGATTTTGGATCCACAGCCAAGGTCTTACGAACCGCCCACGGGTGAAGGCTACTGGACCTATAGCGCTGATCCCGAGAGAGCGCTCTTCCCATATTGGGGCAGGGTGCGCACTTTCGCAATTAGTCCAGAAGAAACCACTTCGGTCCCTCCTATTCCCTATAGCGCAGACGAAGGTTCTGAGTACCACGCACAAATGTTGGAAGTCCGAGAAATCAATGACCGTGCAAGGAATGAGGACAATGATGATCTCTGGCAAGCTGAGTTCTGGAGTGATGACGTTGAGGGGCTCATGATAAGCCCCCCGGCTCGGCAGGTAAGCATCGCCTTGCAACTTATCACCCAGCATGATACCCCCCTTCCAGAAGCCCTGGAGTTGATGTTAAGACTTGGATTCTCGCTAAATGATGCCGCAGTCAGCACATGGGCAGACAAGTACGACTATATGGTCATGCGCCCAAACGTATATCTCCAGGAATATGTCGATTCCGACTTTCAAACCAACCTGTATCGCCTCATATACTGGCCGAATCCCAGCTTTCCCGGGTACCCGTCGGGTCACAGCTGCTTTGCTTCTGCTGCTGCGGGCCTGTTCATTCGCCAGTTTGGCAATAGCGTCAACTTCACGGACGAAACGCACTCAGACGCAACGGCATTTAGGGGCGCACCCAGGTCCTTCAGTTCACTCACTGACATGGCGGAGGAAAATGCATATTCGCGCATTCCTCTTGGGGTCCATATGCGTATGGATTGCACGGAAGGCCTACGTTTAGGGTACGAGATTGCAGCAGCGGTGGGACGGATGGATCTTAATCGACCTCGTCGTGGCCGCGGGGTAGTGACCAACTGACCTCATGAAACAGGGGTGTACGGTGAGGAATGTCCTGACCTGCACCCCTTTTCATCCTTGTCGAGATGGTGTCAATACCTGCGCTACGCTGGGATCAGCCAATGCCGCTATCGCATGCAGCAAAAAAGGGGGCAGATCCGTACATTGGCTTTATGCAGCGATTTTTCTACCTATTAATTCTCATTGTCTCTGCGCTAACCGCAGGAGCACAAGAAGACCGAAAGGTTATCATCGACGCCGATACAGGCAATGAAGTTGATGACCTGTATGCCATCGTGAGAGCGTTGATCGAACCGTCCTGGGATGTAGTTGCCTTAAATGCCACGCAATGGCAACCCGCTCACTGGGCAGTTGAGCAAACGATGGAAGAAAGCTATCGACTCAATCAACTCTTGCTGGGCTACCTCAAAATGAATGGAGCAGTGGCCAGTCATCGGGGAGCCGAAAATCGCCTTTTCGACTGGGGATATCGGGCCCAACACTCAGCGGCAGCCTACTACCTCATTGAGGAAGCACATAAGGCAAGTGCCACCGAAAAACTCACGGTCATCGCGCTGGGAGCATTGACCAATGTAGCGTCGGCCATCATCATCGATCCAACCATCATTCCAAAGATCTCGTTGTATTGGCTTGGTACTACCGTTGATTTTGACAAAGGCGTGCAACGGCAGCGAGACTTTAATTGCATGATGGATCGGCAAGCCCTGGATGAGGTTTTGGAATCGGAGATCGAAATGCACATCATCCCAGTAAGCGTAGCCAGTCAGATGACCATGGAGTTTGACCTTACAAAAGACCAAATCGGGGGACTACATGGAGTCTGCGATTTTATTTTGGATCGATGGTATCAACACCTGGATGGAGGTAGGCACGAACGTACAATCTGGGATCTTGCCATCATTATGGCGGTGATCGATCCAACGATGGTGACCACGGTCGAGTTCGAATTGGATGCAAGGTATGACCACCGCACGGTAACCTACTATCGCGACATCGATGCTGATCGGATGAGGCAAGACTTCTATGAGACTATCCGCACCTACTTTGCCCGCTGACGCATACTGAGCAAAGGGATCATAGACATGGCTAAAATGAAACGAAGGACCTTCCTCGCCACGGCAGCAACAGCATCGGGATTTGCGCTGTCTTGCACAAATAATCGGTCTGCCCCAGCGGTAGATCCCGACCTTCGCTATGCACGGATTGATCAGGCAGCTCATGAGCCGGTATTGCAACTTCGTGGCCTAGGCAGCCCCATTTTGATTTCGTCTTTGGAGCTTCTTCGGCACCAAGACAATTTTATTTGCAGGGTCCGGAGCACAGCGGGAGCGGAGGGCATATCGGTAGGAAACAACATGCAACTCAAGGGGCTATACCCCATCTTTAGCGAGCGTCTTCAACCTTTCTTCATAGGCCGCGATGCGCGACAATGGGAACAATTGCTCGACGAGGTGTATGTCTATCGCAGCAATTACAAACTTCAAAATCTAGCACTGTGGGTGCCACTCGCTACCATTGAGTTTGCCGTTTTGGATATGCTGGGTAAACTGTCCGGTCAATCCATTGGTGAGATGTTGGGCGGTGTGGAGCATCCCTCGATAGCCGTGTACCGCGCCAACAATTTCCGTGGCAAGTCGGCGGAGGAGTCCGTCGCCCGCATCGAAGAAAATGCAGAAAGATCTCAGGCGAAGGCAGTAAAATTTAAGATTGGCGGGCGCATGAGTAAGAATGCGGACGATCCTCCAGGTCGGACCGAAGCCTTAATCCCATTGGTGCGTAAAACACTAGGACCGGACATGACCATCTATGCGGACAGCAATGGATCGTATGACGTCCCAGAAGCCCTTCGGGTTGGGCGGATCCTACAAGACTATGCAATCGATTTTTACGAAGAGCCTACCCCATTTGACTGGTATGAGGAGACCCGGGTTGTTGCCGAATCACTTGACATCGCCATAGCAGGGGGAGAGCAGGAACCCAGCATGCGCAACTTCCGCTGGTTGATCGGCAACAATGCCTTAGACATCGTCCAACCCGACATCTTCTATTTTGGCGGCATGGTGCGTTCGATGCGCGTGGCACGAATGGCCGCAGCGGTGGGCAAGAGTTGCGTCCCCCATATCTCTGGATCGGGACTGGGATATCTATACATGATGCACTTCGTCTCCGCACTATCCAACGCCGGGCCCTATCACGAGTTCAAAGGTTTCAACGCCAGCATCCCATTGAGTTGTGATACCTCTTCCCTATCCGCGATTGGAGGAGAAATTAAAGTGCCCACTGGACCGGGCATGGGCATTGACATCGATCCCGAGTTTATACAAAAACATCTGCCCGTCTAAACGAAAGGCACCTGCCAGCTGCTCGTTCATCATTTTTTACGGATCTTATATAACCATGAAAGAGGGGCGACAAGATCACAATTGGGAGGCTTTGTTCTGTGTGCTTGCGGTACTGCCAAGGCTGGGGAGTAAGGGGTCGAGGAATCTTTACCTGATGCATTGGTGGAGTCCCCTGGTCTTTTTGATCGCTCTTTCGTCCTGCACCCAAGACGAGAATCGTCCCATGATCTTTTTCGAATCGGCAATGAGCACGATGGATACAGGGGACCTCCAGTCGGCTAATGACCCTCATCTCCACAATCTATGGGTGCAACTCCAAGAAGCGGTGAATCAAGACGCAGCATTCGATTTTATTGACCAAAGCATCGATTTTCCTGGCCGAGACCCTGTGCACTTACGTCACGAAAACCTCAGCTATGACATGGCCAGAGGCATTTGCGAACGTCTTGGCAGATCCGCCCTTATGCATCATCTTACCAAAGATCCGGTCTACAAGGAAAGAGTGCTCCGGCAAATCGAAATTCTCTTTGACGATGCGCATTTCCCCGTCTGGTGTGACGATGCGCATATGCATAAAGAACCGCATGTCGACATTCGCACTTATCGCATTTCTATGTGGATCGCCCTTTGCTACAATTGGCTATACGAAGATCTTAACGAGGAGGAGCGAAAGACCATCATTCAGGGGCTCGATCGCAAAGCGATAAAACCTTTTTGGCAAAAACTAGCCCAAAAACCAGGCTGGTACCGGCATCGTCACAATTGGTTTACCAACATGTTTGGCGGCATGGGCATCACCATGATGGCCCTCGGAAACGATCATCCGGATACTCAACGTGCCTTAGATACGATTGTGCCAGCAATGATGGCTTTTGATCAAAGAATGGGGCCACAGGGTGAATTCAATGAACCCCCGGGTTATGCTGGGGCTGTTCGTTTTCAGGTAGAATTTGCGCAAGCTTACCGGAGCTATACCCATGGGCAAACGAATCTCCTGGCCGAACATCCTTTCCCTGCCCTGTGCTACTGGATTATGCACCACACCTTGCCTCCAGGGCATCTGA
>JAHQVP010000330.1 GCA_019634275.1 Saprospiraceae bacterium | reverse complement strand
TTGATGATGGGATTTTATGCCTGGCAGACCCATAGCAATTTGCACAGACAAAACGATGCATTGCTGTATGGAGTTGGCTTCAATGGTCGAATTCAAGCATGGAAGTGGGAAAACTCTCTAGGGGGCTATTACGGGTACTTAGGGAATGGGGACCGCCCCCTGTTATTTCGATCTCAACTACTCCACGAGTCTTCTTCAGGAAGCATTGGCCTTTTGGTTTCAACTGGGTTACAAGACTACCCCTTCAGCTCAGTGGGGATCCGAGGGCAGCTTTGGCTATTTGATCGCAAGCGCTAACAGGAAGATCAGTAGGAGTGACGCGAATCTCTCGTCCACTCCTCAAAGGTCATCTCAGGTTCTTCGTTCCACAATTGGGCCTCTTCAAGTTCATCTAAGTCCAGATATTCAAAGGGATCAGGTCCATAGTCGTTCTCACCGTAAGAACCTTCACGAGCAAGGAATAGCAACAACAATATGCCTCCAAAGGGGATAATAGGCAGCAGAAGAAACCATCCACTTTTGTTTATATCATGTAGGCGTCTGACACTTACTGCCAGACCTGGAACCATCAATACCAACCAAGAGAAGCCCACCAGTAGAGGAGAAAAAAAGAATACACCGGTAAACATGTTAAGCAATCCAGAGACGCACAACAAACCTATTGTAATGATTAACTGGGCTGCTGCAAAAGACCAGAACTCTGTTCGCGATGCCCTTCCCTCAAAGTCGTTGTATCGATCTAAAGAATGAATAAACCACTCCCACATAGTAGTAAGATGAGCAGATTTTCAGATCGAGAAAAAAGGTTTCGATAAAGTAGTGATCCCACTAGACCAATATCAAGATGGGATGCAGGACCAGATCCAGAAATATATCGTTAGGGAAATTGTCGAGAGTTGTGCAGACCATTTATACCTTAGCTCCTAAATCATGAGATTGTGAAAAAGGACGAATTTTTGAAGGAGGCCGCATTGGACTACCACGAAGGCAATCGACCTGGAAAGATTGAGGTAATTCCTACCAAAGCGACAGCCAATCAGCGTGATCTTTCACTTGCCTATTCTCCAGGAGTAGCCGAACCCTGCTTGGAAATCCACAAGAATCCGGAAGATGTCTACCGATACACAGCCAAGGGCAATCTCGTTGCGGTCATCAGTAATGGTACTGCTGTGCTAGGACTAGGTGATATTGGGGCAGCTGCCGGAAAACCAGTGATGGAAGGGAAGGGATTACTGTTCAAGATCTATGCGGATATCGATTGCTTTGATTTGGAGTTGGATACCAAAGATGTCGATGAGTTTGTGCGTACCGTAAAGATTCTCGAACCGACTTTTGGAGGGGTTAACCTTGAGGACATTTCTGCTCCCGAATGTTTTGAAATTGAAGAGCGGCTCAAAGCTGAATTGAACATTCCAGTCATGCATGATGATCAGCACGGCACCGCCATCATAAGTGGTGCAGCGCTTCTGAATGCTTTGGAACTGGTAGAAAAGGACATTGCACAGGTCCGTATAGTGGTAAGTGGTGCTGGTGCTTCTGCGATCTCTTGCTCCCGGATATATCATTCTTTGGGGGCTTCCAAAGAGAACATCTTCATGTTTGACAGCAAGGGCTTGTTGCATCCAGAACGAACCAATCTTGACGGAAAAAAGTCTGAATTCGTCAATGGGTCTGTGGCACTGGGTACGTCATTGGAAGATCTGCTGGATGGGGCCGACGTATTTATTGGTCTGTCCAAGGGTGGTATTCTCAACGGCGATATGATCCAAAAAATGGCCAAGGACTGCATCATATTTGCCATGGCAAATCCAACTCCTGAAATTGGCTACGAAGAGGCCAAGACTGCTCGTCCCGATTGCATAATGGCAACCGGTCGCTCGGACTTTCCCAATCAAGTTAACAACGTCCTTGGTTTTCCTTTCATCTTCCGAGGTGCGTTGGATGTCCGCGCCACTGAAATCAACGAGGAAATGAAGCTGGGAGCGGTACGCGCCTTAGCCGATTTGGCAAAAAAGCCCGTGCCGGACATTGTTAATCTTGCTTATGGCAATGCCCAACTAAATTTTGGCAAAGACTACATCATCCCCAAACCCGTTGACCCACGCCTCATCTCCACCGTGGCACCCGCCGTGGCCAGGGCAGCGATGGAAAGCGGCATGGCAACCAAACCTATCAAAGACTGGGAAAGCTATGCTGCCGGACTCGATCGTCGGTTGGGCAATGATCACATGCTATCGCAAGTGATCGAAACGAAAGCAAGGCAATCTTTACAGCGTGTGGTATTTGCCGATGCCGAAAATCCCACCGTACTAAAAGCGGTTCAGGTAGTGCTCGAAGAACGGATTGCAAAGCCCATCCTTCTCGGCAATCGAGAGAAGATAGAGGCAATACGATCCGAGTATAACATTGCACTCGGTGATGTTCCAATTATCGATCCCATGGACGCCTCTAGCCGCGCACAGGAAGCCTTATTGCAGCGCTATGTCGAAGATTTCTATGAATCTCGAAAGCGTAAGGGCATTACCCTACAGGACGCGATCAGCAGGATGCGCAGCAGCAGTTATTATGGAGCCATGATGGTACAACGAGGCGATGCCGATGCCATGATCGGAGGCCTAAGCAACAAGTATCCGACCACCGTGCGGCCAGCCTTGCAGATCATTGGAGCTCGCGAAGGTGTCAGAAAAGTTGCCAGCACACACATTTTGATGACAAAGTCGGGCCCCCTATTTCTAGCAGATACGACGATTAACCATCACCTCACACCAGAGGACATAGCAGACATCACAGAATTGGTGGCAGAGCAGGTGCGTACCTTTAACATAGAGCCCCGTATTGCCCTGGTCACGTATTCCAATTTTGGCGCTGTGCCTGATGGCGAGTCAGCCATGCTAATGCGCAAGACTACTGCGATCTTACATGAGCGACATCCCGATTGGATTGTAGATGGAGAAATGCAGGTACATATGGCGCTAGACCCTCAGGTACTAGAGAATTTCTATCCTTTCTCAAAGTTGGCCGGCCAAGCTGCGAACACCTTGATTTTTCCTAATCTTTCTTCTGCCAATATTGCGTATAACTTACTAGCTAATGCTGCAGATATGGAAATGATCGGTCCAGTCTTATTGGGCCTAAAGAAGCCAGTACACATTCTCCAATTGGGATCCTCCATACGGCAGATTGTAGACATGGTGGGGATTGCAGCGATTCACGCCCAAGAACTCAGCCAATAGCCGTTGGGGACAACACGTGATGCTGTCACCATTGCAATCGATCTGAAAGACTAGTCGAATAGGGTTCGGCTAAGGACTTACAACAGCACCTTAGGTCAAAAAAAGAGGTCCATAGCATAACATTTTAATTGGGAGTGCGTACTTTAGGGGAGAGCACATCCTGCGACCACTCCCGAGCAAACAAGTTTGTTATCCACACTCAGGTCATTTTTGATAACCACTCTGCTGTGTTTTAGCAGGGCAAAAAGAGCTGCGCATGCGCTTCAGTCTACTTGTTGTATTCCTTATTATTCCATTCAGTCTGTCATGGGGACAAGATCCCTGTCTTGGAGGAGCCCCATTTAGAATCTTGCATTTCACCAAGACCAGTGAAGGCTCGTTCGATCATAATACCAGAAACAACAGCAGAGCCATGTTCGAAGCCATTGGAGCTGCCAACAATTTTACTGTCACAGATACCGATCAATCAGACATCTTTGACCAGGTATCCAACTTATTGCCTTACACGGTTATTGTTTTTTCAAACACGACCGGCAGCGATCTCTTAAATACCACACAGCGTGCTGCTTTAGAAGCATACATTGCACAAGGTGGATCTTTTATCGGCATTCATGCTGCTACAGACGCTTATCGCAACCCCTCTACGTGGCCATTCTACAACAATCTCGTAGGGGGAATCGTGCAGTCCGGTCCAAGTCATACTTCCGATGCTAATTATCGCGGTACAATGACACATGATGTTCCAGGACACCCGCTACTGGAAGGGATCGAGGATCCTTGGAACAAGGAGGATGAATACTACTATTGGTCCGAGGACCGGGGAGGACAAATCAGTCCAGGAATCACAAGTCTTTTGACAGTTGCGAAAACGGGGGACATGGTGTTCGATAGTGCCCGTGCCATTACCTGGTTTCGCCAACTTACTGGCGGGGGTCGATCCTTCTATACCGCACTCGGACACAACAATGGAGACTATACAGATGCCAGTAATTCCTTTAGAACATTGCTGCGCAATGCAGTGTGTTGGACGAGTACCAATAGCCTCTTACTGCCAATTCAATTATTATCATTCACAGCACGATCTGTTGAACAGGGAAATCAAGTCGACTTGTGGATATCAAACGAAGGCGTGGAAGAACTGCATCTGGAAAAATCTAGGGACGGTGCCGAATTCCAAAACATACGTGCATTTAGATTGCACGAAGGTGAAAACAAGCTCACCTATCTGGATCAGGAAGCAGTAGCCTCTGGGGATTACTATTATCGCTTTTCCTGGCAGGAAGTGGATGGTGCAGTTGCTTTCTCCCCCGTGCAGGTAGTTCGGATCAAGGGATCTCCATCCCTTGGTGCGCTCACCCCAAATCCAGTGACCCATCACTTACGTTTTGTACCGAACACTGCCCACGTGGGCAAACGCTATATGATCAGGGATATCCTAGGGCGTCGCATTCACTCAGGATGGCTGGATACCGAACTAGTACTTTCGACTGATTCCTGGACACAAGGCACCTATCTTATTCAAGTAGAGGGACAAACCGGACAATCCATGATGTTTCTAGTGCAGCACTAGGTCATCATGTCAGCGTTGGATCTGCAAGCTTCAATGCATCCGATCCCCTCGCAATTCTAATGAACTCATGATCTCCGCTTCATGTGCCAGATACTCTTGCCAACGGGCCTGTACCCTGATCGGGTCTCCATATTCATTGGCCAGATCAATAAACAGTCGATAATGGCCCGCTTCGGATACCATGAAGTGATGATAGAATTCTCTGAGTGCCTCTTCTTCGAGATGCAAGGATAGAAGACGAAAACGTTCGCAACTCCGCGCTTCTATTAGTGCACAAACCAGCAATTTCTCCACCAGTCGATCATCCCGTGATCCGTCTTTCTTTTGAAACTTCAGTAGCTGATTCACATAAAGATCCTTCCTTTGCTTTCCTAGTGTTAGTCCCCGCTTCTTCAATTCGGAGAGGACGAGCCGAAAATGGCCCCATTCTTCGGTGACGATAGGAGCCAGGTCCTCCACCAACCTTATCCGCTCAGGATACATCTGAATCAGGGAAATACAAGATGTTGCCGCCTTTTGTTCGCAGTAAGCATGATCGGTCAGCACATCCTCCAGGCTGATTTCCGTAAGGTTGACCCATCTAGGATCTGTAGGTAGCTTTAGTCCTAGCATTTACTCCAATTTTGCATTCAAGCAATCCAGTTGTCGGGTAAAAAAATCAACGTTGTACACCTCATAGTCCTCGTAGCCACTGCTCCACACGATTCTGACTTGATCCACCTCACTTTTGGCCAGTAACTTTGTTTTTTGATAATCTATACCGTATAAGACTTTGTAGACAAGATCTCCACTTTGAGGATCTATGGTGCCGCTACTGCCATCCTGACTGAAAAGGGAAACAATGCTTCCGTCTAATAAGCGGATGTTTAGCAAGCTGCTTGAACGCAAAGAACCATACTCCCTTCTAGCATTTTTGGAAGCGATACGCACCGTCAACGTTAAATAACGGTAGCCCCCTGCAACGCTGCTGAGATATGCCTCTGCCGTGACATATTCTCGTCCCTTTAGGTAGGCCCTTAGTCTCGGATCAGTATGGGTAAACAAAATTTCCTCTTCCATTTCCCTACGTACTCCACCATTGAATTGATCGACACCATCAAAGGCGAAACGGCAGTTAGGGAGTGGATCTTCATCGATAAGTACATTAGGTACCACATACCGTCCATTGGAGGCCTTAGTGGCTCCAGCATTTTCCATCTTGACTGGATCATTTTGAGGTGCTGGAATTGCCGACTTACGTTTCACTTTGGCATCATCCTCAGAAGACTCTTTTGCTTTTACCTCTTTTATCTTAGCTTCTCGCCTCTTGCTCTTTTTCGA
>JAHQVP010000329.1 GCA_019634275.1 Saprospiraceae bacterium | reverse complement strand
ATTTCATTTTGGGGCAAGAACCTGGTGGACCGCTACAGCGATCTGATTGAATTTGTCGGACTTGCTGATCGTAATGAGGGCCGGCTGGCGTTAGCCTCTCAGCACATGGGTGTCAACTGCCCGGTTTTCACCGATTTTGATAAAATGATGCGAACCGTATCGCCGGATCTCTTGATCGTAACGACAATGGACTCGACTCACCATGAATTCATCATCAAGGGTCTGGAAGCAGGTATTGAAGTCATCACCGAAAAACCGTTAACCACCGATGAAGTAAAGTGTCAAGCCATTATCGATGCGGAGGCCGATGCTGCTCACCCTATCATAGTAGGTTTCAATTATCGCTGGTCTCCTCATGCCACCAAGATCAAGGAATTGTTGGTAGAGAAAGAGGTAGGTGATTTGGTTTCTGTTGATTTTCAGTGGTTTCTCAATGTGTATCATGGAGCTTCCTATTTCAGACGCTGGCACGGCGAGATGGACAAAGGTGGATCTCTATGGGTGCATAAGGCCACCCATCATTTTGATTTACTCAATTGGTGGCTAGATTCCGATCCGGTCGAAGTGAGTGCCTATGGTTCTTTGGATCACTATGGACATAATAATCCCTTTCGGGGTGCCAATTGTCGGAATTGCGCCCATACCGATAAGTGTGATTTTCACTGGGACATCACCAAGAGCGAGCATATGATGAAACTCTATGTGGAAAATGAAAAATACGACGGATACATTCGGGACAATTGTCTCTGGCGAGAGGACATTGACATATACGATAAGATGTCTGCTCAGATAAAATACGCTAATGGAGTATTGGTAAACTATTCACTAACCACCTACTCTCCTTATGAAGGTTACCGCATTGCATTCAACGGAATGCAAGGTCGTCTTGAATCGTGGGAGGACATCCCCTGGAGGCAGCAAGAAAGAATCAATCAGGCGGAATTGCACGCCAAGGAGATGAATCAGAACCTAGACGAAAAATTCCAAGATTATCATGAAATCATGGTCATGAAAAACTTTGCGGACTATGACATGATCAAGGTACCCAAGAGCGCTGGAGGTCATGGAGGTGGAGACGTCAGATTGCAGGATCGCATTTTTAGAAATCAGGGATCTCCCGATCCTCTCAAACACACCGCAGGTAGTAGAGATGGTGCCATGTCCATACTTATTGGAATCGCAGCTCGGAAGAGCATACAAACCAAGCAACCTGTGCGCATTGCAGATCTGACCACACTTGAGCCCTCTGCTGTACGACCATAGCACTGAAAAAGAAAATAATTGCAAAAGAAAGATGCGATACCTCCTTCTCTTATTGCTGCTATTCGTGATCACATTGGCTGGGATTCAATGTCAAGAAGTCGATCCTAAGGACACTGAAGTATGGGAACCTGAACCTCATATTGTTAATCCGGGATCTTCTTTCCAGGACCCTCCCTCGGATGCGACTGTATTGCTATCCACCAACGATGCATCCGCTTGGGAGCAGTCCGGTGGCGGTCCCGTTCAATGGCAATTTGATGGTGAAGGAGCCCTGGTCGTGCAAAAAGGTACAGGAGGCATCCGGACCAAGCAAGCATTTGAGAGCTTTCAACTCCATCTCGAGTGGAGAACGCCATCTGTCATTGAAGGAGAAGGTCAGGGCAGAGGCAATAGCGGTGTATTTCTTCAAGAACGTTATGAAGTGCAAATCTTGGACAGTTACGAGAATCGCACCTACTCCAATGGACAGGCCGCTTCTATCTATAAGCAGGCTGTTCCCCTTGCGAATGCAATGCGAGGTCCAGGGCAATGGCAAACCTACGACATCATTTATACCGCTCCTACCTTCAAAGATCAGCATCAGTTTGCAACGCCTCCATATGTCACCGTAATTCATAATGGCGTGCTGGTGCAAAACCATGTCGAAATCAAAGGAACTACGGAATTCAAGGGGCCTCCAAAAATCAAGAAACATGGAGCAAGCTCCCTCGTGTTGCAGGATCACGGCAACCCCACCGCCTTTCGAAACATTTGGATTAGGACACTCTGAGTTGTCTTGCTAAGGAAGCACAATTGTTAAGCGGCGTTCGCCAATATATATCCGACCAAGACCAAGACTACTGCCAGTAAGATCAGTTTAAATCCCCGCATTTTAATTACCATTTGATTCACTATTACAACAGTTTAATCCACCCTTTTTGTTCCAGGTTTTCTTAGTCTACTGATCGCTCGAAAGTACTTCTCGACCAGGACGATGCTCTCTACGACTAACGAATTCTAATCAAATACCGTCGGTTCCTCAACAGACCTGAACGACCACTTTAAATGCATGTCTCAGCTGCCAGAGACGGCCGATACTTGGAGTATTGATTACTCACTAAAACAATAGACAAATGGCAGCTATTAAAATCGGTATCGCCTTGACAACGCTTTTCTTGCTGACTTCCTGCGGCAAGGACACTTCTCGAGGAATCGACCTTAAAATGGACCACACCCACCATCAAGCATTAGAAGGGATTCGTCTCGGAGATGGAGTGCCGGTGGATCTTCACATCAATGTCCGATGGAGGGTAATTTCCAGTCGTTCATTCTTGCGTCAGCATCAGTCGATCGAACACTATCAGGAATCTACCATGGGTCCCAGGATACGAGAATTGGTCGAGGTGCAGTCCAACTATTTTTCAAGCGTTGACTCCGTGTTCGGCCCTCAACGCACGGACTACCTCCGTGAGCTCAAGCAGCATCTTGCACTCAGTCTAGCCGACGGCGTCATTCAGGTAAAGGAAATCATTGTCCCACAGATCGCCTTCCCATCCGCATTCACGGAGGCGAAAGAAGCCATTGGTCTTCAAAGTCAGGTACTTACCCACATTGCCGAGCAAAACAGGGTGGACCTCGCCGAGGCAGAAGCGGAGCGCAAAAGGACAGAGGCGCACAATAAGATTAGAATCACTCAGGCGGAAGCGGATGGGCGCTTACAAAAGATTCAAGCCCAAATGGAAAAAGACCGACGGGCCAGCGAACTCGCTCGAGCCGAGACAGAAAGTCAAGTAGCAAAAATGAAGACCGATGCAGAGTCACAACGTCGCCTCGTACTGGCTAAGGCCGAGCTCCAAAAACAAAGGCAGCTTAAAAATCTCGAACTCGAAAAACGACGCGAAATCGATGAGCTGGAACTGGAACGTGAAAGAAAAGCGAAAGCACTGGTCTACGAAGAACAGGTACAGCTTGCCGAACTATGCACGAATAATCCGCTCTACGCCAGCTTTCTGGTAAACCGGGAGCTCGCAGGACAAGTAGAAATTGCCGTCCTGCCCACGGGAACAAATCCCAACGTCTTTAAAGATCTGTTGCATCACAACATGCCATCCAACGCAAAAATTAATTCAGTAGACATCAATAACAACTAGTCATGAAATATATCATTCTGATCATCACAGCACTCCTTTCCATCTCCAATCTACAGGCGCATTCTCCAGCTTACACGGAAGGAGAAGTACTTAACGTATTTGCCGCGAGTGGATTGAAACTTCGCGCCGAACCTCATCGCTCATCACCAGTACTCGACATCGTTCAATACGGTGACCAGGTCAAGGTGCTCAATACTTTTGAATTTGCTGAGGACCTGCAAGAACGAATCGACTGGATCGACGGACACTGGATTCTCGTCGAGTTTGGGGGACAAGCTGGGTATCTTTTTGATGGATATTTAAGCAGCATGCCATTGCCTGCATCTCGAGATGAACTCGTGCTTGATGGCTATTCCTTTGCCTATGCTCTTGGACAATATATGGAGCAGCATTTTGAAATCGACCAACTAGTAGACTCAACAGATAGTACACTTTCCTACGTGTTGGAAGACGGAACAGCTGTCAAACAAAGCGTGGACATAAACTACTGGATCGTAGAGATCAATTCCCCATCCTACCATCTGCATGAATTGCTAAATCTCATGCGCGCCATGATTCCAGACCGCAAGATGAGAAGTGCCTTTGAAAGATCACTCTTGTTTATCGAAAATGAAGAAGGAAGCGTTTCTGAAATTAAGCTCAAACTAGGTGATGAGGCGATTCTAAGAAAGACAAAAACAGGGAAGATTTTGGTCAAGGCATCGGGTTATTCCGGCTGCTAGACAACAAGACGCATTTTACGGTTTCCATACTATTTGCAGCTGAGAGAAGGAGTCGTCCCGGAAAGCCGGGAGGCTCCTTTTTGCAGAATTGCGAAATGGCATACGCTCTTCCAATCCTACAATCCAGCAAAAATATTTCCACTCCACTCTCAATGCGATCCAGTGCCACTCAATGAGGTTAGTACATCCTTCTTTCTTCGAATGGATACAGGAATCTGCGTTCCATCCTTCATCAACAAGTACCCTCCTTCAGCGCGTACATATCCCTGCACATATTTGGCATTTACTATATGCGATTGATGACATCTTATGAAGCCCAGTGAGCCCAAAATCTGATCATAGGTTTTGAGTGTTTTGGACACCAAGAATCGATCACCATTGGCAAAGTAAAACATGGTATAATTGTTATCTGCGGTACAGCGCTGAATCTGGCCAACCTCTACCACCCGAATCTCATCCGCATTTGAAAGCGATATGCTCTGTCTATGCTCATCTCCAGCCAATCTATTACGCAGTGCTTCCATCTTTTCCAACTGCAAAGGCCGGACACGACGCACCGCTTCCAGGAGTTGATGCGGATCTATGGGTTTGAGGAGGTAGTCCACGGCAGCAAAGCGAAATGCCTGAATCGCGTGTTGATCTGATGCCGTAGTAAAAATGACCGCAAAATCCCGCTTATCCACCAATTCGAGGATGTCGAATCCGCTGCCATCAGGAAGATCGATATCAAGGAAAACCAAGTCCGGTCCTACTTCCTTGATCAATCGTAAGCCTTCCACCACAGAACCCGCTGATCCGGATAAGGTGATGCCAGGCATGGCACCCAAATCAGCTGTCAGCAATGCACGTGCATCTGGCAGATCGTCAATGATGATTGTCTTAAGATCAGATTTGCTCATAGACAGGCAGTAAGATAGTGACATCGGTGCCTAAAACAGTACCATTCTGATCCCGTCGGACTTCTATCCGCACAGGGTCTCGCTTGTCATCATGCAAGTAATTTACCAGTCTTTGCCGTGTCACCTTAAGACCAGCAGATCCACCTGCACCTTTGGGTTGATATCCGGGCCCGTTATCGCAAACCTTGCACTTCAAGAATTTTCCCTTTAGCTCAAATCGCACGTCAATACGTCCTGAGACGCCCACCTTTGGCTGACCATGTTTAATGGCATTCTCCACGATCGGCTGCACAATCATAGTTGGGATGTAGATTCCTTCGAGCTCTATGCCCGGTGGAACATCCAAGCTGTATGCGAAGCTCTGATGACGAATGTCCTGTTCTACCTGCAGATACTGGCGCAGTGCTTCGATCTCTTGACCCAATGTCCATCTGACCTGCCTAGACTGGTCGAGGAATGCCCGCATAAGTCCGGCAAAGGACTGAAGTGCTGCACGAGCAGCGGCCGTATCTTGCAGCACTACTTTGCTTTGGATTGATTGCAAAACATTAAAAATAAAATGGGGATCCATTTGACCACGCAAAGCTTGCTGCTCCAGTCTCAGGATTGCATTCTGCTTCTTCAGCAGCGCTTGTTCCTTTTTAAGACGCTTCTGATGGAAGGAATGGTAAAGCTTCATCAGAGCCAATAGCAATAGTAACATCGCAGCAGGTATGGCCATTCTAACTGCTCCTTTTTCATACCACTTGCCCTTTACCTCAAAAGCAAGGTGCTCTCTCGATATTGTACGCTGTCCCAATCCATCCAAGAGCTCCACCTCAAGTTGGTACCAGCCGGGACCCAGGTTTACCATGGCAATGCTGCTTTCTGTAAGGGCATGCCACTGGTCTAGGCCATTGCCCAACACCCTCCATCTTATGGGAAGTACGGTTTCTTTTGTTCCTGGGTCTATGATCTGTATCGTGGCGCTAATAGAATTAGGAGTAGGATGACGAAAGTCACTCACCACAATCTTACCCGGTATGTTCTTGGTTTCCTGATCCAAGTCGTAATAAAATACTCCACTGTTGGTGATGGCATATAGTTGGCGACCGCTCTTCACGAGTTCGCCAGCCATAAAGTCGCCCTCGATGCTCCCCATCATTTGCAGATCATGACTCCTACAATCCAGTTCCCAGAGACGATCTTGTGATGTCATCCATAGATGATCTCCATCGCTGCAAACGGCTCGAATGGAGTAGAGCTCCTCAGGGACCATCGGCAGTGCCACTAGTGCGTTGTTCTCTACTCTAAAGAGTCCATTGGCCACAGTTGATACATAGCACTGGCCGGAAGGATTGATCGCGATATCCGTCAACGTGCTCCCCTGCAGGTCTATCCTTACGAAGTCGTCATCTTTTCGAATGGCCAGTAGCTGAGCACCACAGATCCAGAGCTCGCCACTGTCTTCTCTGATGTGATCCGCTGATGTCTCGATTAGTCTCTCTATGTGAGGCTCTTGCGCACCAATGCCTAGGTTGATTCTAAAGAGACCCCGATCTCCCGCCATATATATACAGGAATCCGACGCATACAGCATATCGCTGATGGCACCGATGGCATCATCATTTGACTGGGTGATGACCAGGTCAGAACTGAAGCTCCGCATCACCAATCCAGTCGAGGATCCAAAGTAGGTCGCTTCTGAAAAATCACCGATCCAACTGGTCACATAGTTTGGTCCAAAGGGAGGTGCTTGGGAAGAACGCACTGCATCCCGCCGCAACAAATCAATTGCGCCATTTTCATGAATGGTCCAGACCCCATTGGGATCGCAGTGCAACGTTCTTGGGGTAGCACTGGACAAACCGTTTTCCACTTGAAGCTCCACACTGTTTGTTCTCTTTAGGCGGTAGAGGCCCCTTGTCTTTGTACCGATCCAGCAGTTATTCCAATCGTCCAGATGGATAACGGTCACGTCCCTAATTTCATCCATTCGCCGTGACGTAACAGGAGGACATGCTAATGACTTTAGTCCTAGTCTTTGGCTTACCATCCAAACCGCACCTTGCCATCGGAACACGTGCCTCGCATTACTTCCAAGTGCTTGACATTTGGAAAAATGGGTTCTTAACTCGCCTTGCAATTTTCCGATCCTAAGGCCGTTGCTTGTCGCCGCCAAGATGCTGTCACCGTTAAGCAGCACAAAATCGTTCCAGTCATTATCCCCTTCCCCTACTGGAGCGATCAGATCCACATGGTCTCCCTCCACGCGATACGCCCAATCATCTCCCAATATGCCAATTGCTCCCTCGGTCTGAACAAACTTCCGAAAGGCATCTTCATCAGTATGATGTATTTCTCTGGTCAGGCCTTGCTGCCCGACACAAAACAGCTCATTTCTCGTGAGCACGACTATTGTGCTGTCGTTCCAAGCCGCAATATCAACTCCCGTCACTTCAACTTCTCTAATCTCTCCTTCTTGTGTCAGGCATTGCACCCCCTTGTCTCCCATCGACCAGAGATCACCGTTCTCAAGGCATACCACATGTTGTATAGAGGAGCCCAGATCTATTGCAGCCGGAGGACGATCGAATGACTTACCATCAAAGCGTACCAGTCCATAATGATCCAGGGATACCCATAGATAACCCTGACGATCCTGAGCTACATCAAGAACACTCAAACTGGGGAGCCCCGATCGCCCATCCCAACGATCAACTTGAAGCACTTGAGCCATACAGCTGGCGATGGCCAAATGCAGCCATAAAATGCCAAGCACAATCCGAATACCGATCATCAAAATAAAGACGAAATGCGTCCGCTGAATAGTGTTGAGCACGCAACATTCGCAACCTTAGACCTTCTTTTCTTCAGCATTTATGCTACATGGGTCCAAGTCACCAGGTTCCAAACTTGAGTCTTACGGAAAGGAGCCGGCAATGGGTACGGTGAATTCTTTACTAGACAATGTATTCACCCAATTGTCTGCACTGATGCCCATCAGTATCCAGCGGTATTTCTTACCTGGGGTCAATTCAGGCAATGGTCCTGGCCTAGTCACGTTGAAAACTACATTGGATAGATTTCCGTAAGTGAATGCTTTATCTGTCGTATAAGTGGCGGAAACGGCATCCCCACGATCATCGGCCAAGATTTGAAAGTAGATGATGTTTTCACGATCACTTTCCGTCGGCCAGGTCAAAATAGGTGCCGTCGGGTGAGGATTAACCTCTAATAAATCCTGTAAGAAAACGGAAGGCTTCTGATTCGTCTTGAATCGAACAGGCTTGCTATACCACAAGGTATCTAGAGAAACAAAGGACACACGACCCCATACATCATCCCTGGGAGTCAGTGGAAAACGTGCCATAAAACCATTAAACAGGGGTTCCCAAGACACGTCATGTTCCTGAAAAAGGCTTAAATCAGAGGTATCGCCCATGGGATCATCCATTTGGTAATATCGAAAGTTCGTCGAAAAGAGCTTGGGGTAAAAGAACATACTGATTGGGAAATCTGGGTCCTCCAAGAAACCTTCCTGTCCTCCCGCAGCACAGGCCACCAGTTGATTGGTGCGCTCCCATTGAGGATTTTGATCCACGTACTCCTGCAGGCTCCCGATCGCAGGGTCATCAGAATCTTTTGAACATGCAACAAAAAGTATGGCCACCCCAACCATGAAGGACCCTAGACAGCACTTAGAGGACAACATATTACCCATCATTACTTCTGCAAAGCTATGAAACTAACTGCCTTTGCTGGCGAGTATTGCGACCGTTACCAAGACCATCAGCAGGAGCAGATGAATGGCAGGAACAAAAAGTAATACCCGGTTGAAAAGGGAAAGATCCGACATCCTTGGTTTTCCAGGACGGAGGACAACAATGAGTTGGGCCATGCCAGCACCGATGATGAGCAGTGCCACAATTCCCAAAATCCAAAGCGGAATGTTCGTCGCCAGGGCAATCAAAGCTGGAAGAAAATACAACGCACTCAACGTCAATACGAGAAGTACCAAATTGCAAAGGCCAACCAATTTCGCCAAAGGGGACACTTCTAAAAGTAAGGCAATCATACAGATAGGACAAAAAAATAACAGAGGAAGGCAAGCACCTTCCCCTGCTATGGAGTCCAACTGTTTTCATTTGTGCCGAACGGCACCTAAAATCAATACTAATTCTTTAGAGCATGTACCCCGCCCTCATCGGGGTGGTACTTAGAATTTTCTGTTTCGCTTTTTTTTTCGCCGTTTCGACTTAAAGTCATTGCCCAGGTCCGAAATCGTATCGGTAATTTGACCGACTTGTTCCTCGACAATCTTTGCAATGTTGTTCACGTTGATGGGTTCTCCCCTCATGGCCAGAAAGTCCTTAGGTGTAAGGGCTTCAGGGACCAATGCCCAGAGGATGATGTATAGCACTACCCCGCTACCCAATCCGAAGAACATGATCGCAAATCCTACACGCACCCACAGAGGGTCTGGTATTCCAAAATATGCAGCCAATCCCGAGCATACCCCTCCGAT